>JASLDB010000142.1 GCA_030151665.1 Neisseriaceae bacterium | reverse complement strand
TGGCATTTTTTAAGTCATTGGACAAGACTATGGCCAAGTGTTCTTGGAATAAGGTAGGGCTACCAATATAATGGGTTATGCCATCAAATTTTGCTTGAATGCCTTTGCCTGTAATGGATTGAAATTCATCCATTTTGACCATTTTTGCTGGGTTTTGGCTATCAACATAGCGAACAATCGCTTGAGACAATGGGTGTTGTGATTGCGCTTCCATGGCTTTGGCAGTGGCCAAGATACTGTCATGTTGGTCTTGGTTCATCACCATAAAATCGGTGACTTCTGGTGTGCCACGGGTTAAGGTGCCAGTTTTGTCAAAGGCAATGGCTTTAATATGACTGGCTTCTTCTAAGTAAACACCACCTTTGATTAATATGCCTTTTTTTGCCGCATGGCCAATGGCTGTTACAATGGCAACAGGTGTTGAAATGACCAAGGCGCAAGGGCAACCTACTACCAATACGGCCAAGCCTTGGTAAATCCATGTATGCCACTCTGCTTGGAAAAACAAAGGGGGTACGATGGCAATCAAAGCCGCCACAATCATGATAATGGGAGTGTAGTATTTGGCAAAGCGGTCAATAAATTGTTGGGCAGGGGCTTTTTGTACTTGTGCCTCTTCAACCAATTCGACAATTTTGGCCAAGGTAGAGTCTTTGGCCGCTTTGCTTACTCGAACTTCTAATGCACCTTCTTCATTCAATGTTCCCGCAAAGACCTCATCACCAGTGCGTTTATTGATGGGCATGGATTCGCCAGTAATCGCAGCTTGGTTCAAACTGGATGCGCCGGCAATAATTTCACCGTCCATAGGCACTTTTTGCGCAGGTTTAATCAAGATAATGTCACCAACAGAAATGGCTTTGACTGGGGTATTGACCCAAGCATCGCCTTGCTTGACCAAGGCTTCTTGTGGTGCCATTTTAATCAAAGATTGAATGGATTGACGGGTTTTGTCCATTGAATAGGCTTCTAAGGCTTCATTAATGGCAAATAAAATCACCACCGCAGCACCTTCTAAGTATTCACCAATAACCACCGCACCAATAATGGCAACCGTCATTAAGGTGTTCATGTCAAAAGTCAGTTTGGACAGATTTTTGAATCCTTGCCAAAACAAGGTGTAACCACCGATGAGCATGGCAGCCAAATAGCCCATGGTGATTAATGGATTGTTGGCACCCGCTTGTGGTGCTGAAAAATAGGTAATGGCCAAAATAAAACCAGCAATCGCCACTTTGATGTTTTCACTTTGTTGCCAAAAAGGTTTGTTGATGACGATGATTTCTTCATCCTCACCATAAATGCGCAAATTTTCAAAAGCGCCTGCACTGGTGATGTCATCTATTGAGACTTGACCACTGACTGAAACTTTACTGGCGGCAAAATTAACGGTAGCCGCAGTGACTTGTGGCAGTTTTTTTAAGTTGTCTTCGAATTGGCCTGCACAATGGGCGCAGGTTAAGCCTTCCACTCGGTATGTGGTTTTGCTTTTGTCGTGTTGATTGTTGCTTGTCGTTGTTTTTTCATGGGTATGTTGATGGCCCATGCATTGGTTGTCTTGGCAATTAGACATAATCGGCCTCCTCGTTTTTGTGGCTGATGGCAGTTAGCACCAAAGCGCGGATATGCTCATCATCCAATGAGTAATAAGACATTTTGCCGTCTTTGCGAATTTTTAAGATGGCTTGTTTGTGTAATGTGCGTAAATGATGTGATGTGGTGGCGATACTGGCATTCAAAATATGCGCCAAATCACAAACACACAATTCTTGGCATTGGCATAAGGCATAAGTAATTTTGGCGCGGTTCTCATCTGCCAAGGCTTTGAATAGTTGAGCCACTTTGGCCATGTTTTCTTGTGCGATGGCATCAAGTGCCGCTTGGACACTTTGATGATCATGGGGTGTGGTGTGACAAGATTCGTGTGCATGCATGGTGATTACCCTCAAACGTTCATTTGAATGTAGTGTAATGGCTTTGCTAAAATCATTCAAGTGATTGTTTGAATGTTTTGTGTAAATAGTCTTTTTTGTGGTTAAAAACTGTTAATATAATGCCCTGAAAAAATGTGGCACTCGCTAGAGTGCTGTGAATAATAGACAATACAAAGGGTTGATAAATGAATTTGAAACAATGGCTTAAGAAAAAAGATGTGGAAATTAGTCTTAAGCGTTATGGGATTGATGCCTTGAATTTCATGGCATTGGGTTTGTTTAGTTCCTTACTGGTGGGGCTAATTTTAAAAACCATCGGTGCTTGGTTGGGTTTGACATGGTTAGTCGATGTTGGCACGCAAGCACAAAGTATGATGGGCGCAGCGATCGGGGTGGGCGTAGCCTTTGCTTTAAAAGCGCCACCATTGGTGATGTTTGCCAGTGTGGTGACGGGTACAGCAGGAGCTGCATTGGGTGGGCCTGTGGGTTGCTTTTTTGCGGCAGCTTTAGGCGCTGAAGCGGGTAAAATGATTAATAAATCAACACCAGTCGATATTGTGATTACACCCGCCACAACGCTTGTCGTGGGCATTGCCGTGGCGCAATATATTGGACCACCGATTGCGGCATTAATGAATGCTTGTGGCGCATTGATTATGTGGGCAGTGGAATTACAACCATTTTTAATGGGCATGGTGGTGTCGGTGGTGATGGGTATTTTATTGACCCTGCCCGTATCCAGTGCAGCGATTGCTATTTCATTGTCTTTAAGTGGCTTGGCAGCGGGGGCAGCAACTGTAGGTTGTGCAACGCAAATGATTGGTTTTGCCGTGATGAGCTATAAAGAGAACAAAGTAGCCGGATTATTGAGCCAAGGGCTGGGCACGAGTATGCTACAAATGCCCAATATCGTGAGAAACCCCAAAATTTGGATTCCCACCATTGTTGCCAGTGCCATTTTAGGGCCTGTTGCTACTTTGGTGTTTCAAATGCAAAACATTCCATCGGGTGCGGGCATGGGTACTAGCGGTTTGGTCGGGCAGGTGGGTACGATTACGGCGATGGGTAATAGTACGCAAGTTTGGTTTAGCATTGGGGTGTTACATTTTGTTTTGCCTGCGATTTTGACATTATTGATTACGGCTGTTTGCCGTCGCAAGGGGTGGATTAAAGATGGTGATTTGAAATTGGATATTTAACTGTTTAATAGGGCTTTTTGTATAAAAGGCAGATTCAAGAATTAAAGCCAAGATGCAATCAGCCCTTATCATCTATTGAGTCCATACAAACACCATCATCAGTCTAGGCTCATTGTGGTTTCCTAAATAGTAAGCCACAGTAATCAATGATGATTTAATTTTGGTTTAAATTTTTATTTTGATGACATTGTAATTAATTATATGGTATATTGTAGTGCTGAAGCGTATGTTTCAGATTGCTATACATCACTCTTGCCAGTTACTTTATTTTCGTAGCTGGTATTTTTTTTGCACGCTTTATTTGTGATGCCATGTTGTGGTTCAATATTATCTGCTATTATTTGATTTATGAATGTATAAATTTAAAACAATTGATATGGATATCTTAAAAAATTTAACTGTCACGTTATTGACTGTTTTGTCACTTTTTGGATGTGCTAATAGCCTAAAGCCGATTAAGATAATGGGTGAAGATCAAAAAAATGCAACTGTTAATATTGGCTATATTCACAAGGTGCCAAAGCATCGAGCAAATGAGCCAAGAGATATCGTTGATGAAACCAATCGTATGGCAGTTAAGTACTGTCAAAAAAAGGACTATAACGAGGCGAAACGCCTAGGCAGTTCGAATGAAAAATGTACTGGCCATGGGGGCAGTGTTATTCGCTGGTGCAATGAATATGAAATAACTTTTCAATATCAATGTATCTGAAAATGGCTTGGGCGTTGATTTTAAATAAACAGCCACACTTTAGGTGGCTGTTCTTGGCGAGTTTCATTTATTTAAATAAACCTTTTACTTTATCAATCGCTTCAGATGCCACATCCGTCACTGAGTCGCTGATCTTCTCAGCAATATTTTGGGCTGCATCGATAGCATCATTGCTGGCTTTTTCGACATGTTCCTCAGCATCAGCAATTTTTTCCTTTGCTTTTTCAACCGCCTCTTTTGAGGAGTCTTTGATATCATCCAATTTTTCTGCAGCGTCATCTTTAATTTGATTCAGTTTTTTAGAAATGTCTGACATACAAATCCTTTATTCGTGGTTGAAATTCAATACTATTGCATTGGTTATTAATGCACAATGAATATATTTTTTATTTTTTAGGAACTTTTTCCCAAGTACTCTCCAGCTTTAGGCTATACCCATTTAGCAATATTTCAGGTAGGCCAAATATATTAAATGGAACTCATCAGATAAGAGTATCTTGTATTTTTATTGTGTAGCAGAGAACTTGGTTGAAATAGCACAGCGGTTTTTAGAATAAAAAATGCCTGCCATGTGGATATTGGCAGGCATTTTTGATGTGTATTTAGTCTTGTGGTTCTAAAATGTCAAACACTTGGCGAAGGTAAGCCAAGAAAGTGTCATTGTCGGTCATGGTTTTACCGGGGGTGTCTGAGATTTTAGCCACAGATTGACCATTGCATTCGACCAATTTTAGGACAATATTTAATGTACGGTGTCCCATGTCATTGGTTAAATTGGTGCCAATACCAAAGCTGGTTTGGAAGCGGTTTTTGAAGTATTGATGCAATGCCCAAGAGCTTTGAATGTCTAAACCATCACTAAAGGTGAGCATTTTGGTGCGAGAGTCAATGCGCAATTTTTTATAATGTTCGAAAGCTTTATCACCCCATTCGTAAGGATCACCACTGTCGTGTCGTAAACCATCGAATAACTTGGCGAAATACAAATCAAAATCACGCAAAAACGCATCCATGCCCACCACATCGGTTAAGGCAATGCCCAAATCACCTCGGTATTCATGTACCCAGCTTTCGAGTGCGGCTTTTTGAAAGTTACGTAAACGAACATCCAAGGCTTGGAAAGCTTGCATGAATTCGTGTGCCATGGTGCCAATTGGGGTAATGCCCATTTTCATGGCAATGTAAACATTGCTCGTGCCACGCACAATATTGGGTGCTGCTTGGTGCAATGTTTCGATGACATGGTGTTGCCAAGCATAGCTATAACGACGGCGTGTACCAAAGTCGGAGATTAAGAATGGTGGTTCATCAGGGTGTTGCTGCGCATTGTATTCTTTGAGTAAGGCTGATTTGGCCGCTAGGCGGCGTTCACCTTCAGCCAAAACCTCGGGTGTTTCTAGGCGACGAAAATACAATTCATTGACAATGGCCAAGACAAAAATTTCAAAGAACATGGCTTGAATCATGGGGC
>JASLDB010000084.1 GCA_030151665.1 Neisseriaceae bacterium | reverse complement strand
CAAAGATCTGCCATGTCATGACATAACACATGCCAAAATAATTGGGATCGACCAGTGGTACCAAATAAGCAACGGGTCATGGGTGATTTGGCCAAAGCTTGGGCAATCTTTTCTGTTTGGCTGGGGGCAGTTTGCAAGGTTAGAATCGCTTCGCTTTGGTAGCCAACCAATGCAGGCTCCAGCTCCACTCGAAAATGCAACCATTGGTTGTCTAATAATTGATGCAATAAACGCTGTGCTTTGGGTTCACTCATGTTGCAGTTTTGTGCCAAGTGGCTAAAGCTGGCACGGCCATCTTGTGCTAAGACTTGAGCAAATAAACGCTCTTCATCACTTAAAGATAGTGTGTCATTGGGCAGTAGGGCATGGCGGTCTTTATTTGCATCCAAAAATCGCCATTGGCTAGCGCGGCTAAAGGCGCGCATAACCAAGCGTGATTCAAAATGGCTTAAGCCGGGCATATTGGGTAAATCATCCACAATCAATTGTGACAATGCTTGCTGACTTTTAACGCTGATTTCTGCAAAAATATCGGCAGCACCTGTGGTAGCAAGGACTACTTGGCTATTGCTTTGTAACGATAAAGCCTTGGCAACTTGTTCCTTGTGACCACTTTTGACATGTATCCAAGCATGTACAACGCTGTGGTGACCATAAAGCATGGGGTGTAATTCACCAATGACTTTTAAATAACCCTCATCCATTAGTTTTAATAAACGACGTGATAAGGTTCGCTCCGGAACGGTACAAGTGGCACTGAGCTCACGCCATGTGCCACGAGGGTTATCTTGTAAGGCTTGTAGGCAAAGCAAGTCAGTTTCGTCAAGTAAATGACGATTTTCTTTGTTTTTTTGTATTGACATGTCTATATCCAAAATATATTCTATATTTGCTGTCTATTTTATAATAAAGCCAATTGTGAGTTGGCGAAATAATACAAGAGGAGAAGTTGTTATGTCGATTAACCAACAAGCGACTCATCAAAAAGTACCACCACACACGCCCATCTCCACGGGCAAGGTGGTTTTGGCTGGTTCGGTTGGCAATGCCATCGAATGGTTTGACTGGACTGTCTATGCCACATTTGCCGTGTTTTTTTCCAATCAATTTTTCCCTAAAACCAGCGAAACAGCATCATTACTTGCGGTTTTTGCTATTTTTGCGGTGGGTTTTTTTATGCGCCCAATTGGTGGCTGGGTATTGGGTATTTTTTCTGACCGTTATGGTCGAAAAGCTGCGTTATCCGCCACCATTTTGATGATGGCAGGCGGCTCACTGATTATTGGTCTAACCCCAACATATGCCACTATTGGTATTATGGCACCGATTTTATTGGTATTGGCCAGATTAATACAAGGATTGTCGTTGGGTGGCGAATTTGCCTCAGCGGCCACGTATTTGTCAGAGTTAGCCCCCAATCATCGCCGTGGCTTTTTCTCGAGTTTTATCTTTTTTAGTGCTGCCATCGGTATTTTGGCTGCTTCTGCCTTGGGGTGGTTATTGACCACATATTTAAGCCCAGAAGATATGCAAAGTTATGGTTGGCGTATTCCCTTTATTATCGGTGCTATTGGTGGTTTGTCTGGTATGTGGTTGCGAAAATCGGCTCCTGAGGTGGAGCACCATGCAGGTCAAACAAAAATTGTTAAACGTCCTTTGCTAACCTTGGTTCGTGACTACCCTCGTGAATGTTTGCGTATTGTGGGGATTTCTATTTTAACGACGTTTGCCTTTTATGTTTTTGTGGTGTATGTGCCAACTTATGCCATTCGAGCATTGCATGCACCAACAAGTACAGCATTTGCTGCCAATACCGTGGCGATGATTGTGTTTATGTTGGTGCAACCCTTGTTTGGTATTTTGTCCGATAAAATCGGGCGAAAACCACAGTTAATCGTCTTTGCATTGGGTTATTTACTGCTGTTTTATCCCATTATGGTGTGGATGAAACCAACTTTTGCATCGATTTTGATGGTGGAGTTATTTGGATTGGTGTTGTACGCCATGTATACAGCCATTGGCCCTGCGGTGATGTGTGAACAGTTTCCCAAAGAAGTCCGCGCGGTGGGTATTGGCGCACCATATAACTTAATGGTGGCTTTGTTGGGTGGTACAACACCGTATATTTTGACTTGGCTACAAAGTAATGGGCAAGAAAAATGGTTCTTCTTTTATGTTCTGTTTGGTGCCTTATTGACCTTGATTACCTTTATGAAAATGCCAGAAACAGCTGGTAAAGCATTGGATGAGTAATGGATAATTTGTCTTTTCAATCGGCCTTGGCAATTGCCAATCGTATTCACAGTGGGCAAATCAGTGCCTTGGCCGTTACTGAGTATTTTTTACAGCGTATCAATACTGCCGTGGGTTTGGATGCTTTTTCAGTGGTGTTAGCGGATGAAGCAAGGGCTGCTGCCAGACAAGCTGATGCCATTTTGGCAACACAAGGGCCATTGAGTGCTTTACATGGTGTGCCCATTGCCATTAAAGAAAGCATCGACATCGCTGGTGTGCAATCCACAGCAGGT
>JASLDB010000042.1 GCA_030151665.1 Neisseriaceae bacterium | reverse complement strand
CTTTGGCTTGTTGGTGGTTATAAAATAAAAAAGTGGCGAAAGCTACTTTTTTATTGTTGCTTGTGCCAGTTTTCACGCACTTTTTGGGCGGCTGCGTAATAATCAAATAAGCCTTGCTTGTCTTTGTTACTGAGTAAGTGGATTAATTGCTTAAGCTGATCTTGTTGTTCTTCTAGAAGTTGAAGCAAGGTTTCTTGATTGGCTAAACTCACATCAGTCCAAATGGCAGGGTGACTAGCCGCAATGCGTGTAAAATCTTGAAAGCCACTGGCTGCAAAATGAAAGCAGGTTTGGGCATTGTCACGATTGGCAACTTGGTTGATATAGGCATAGGCCAATAAATGGGGCAAATGGCTAACCGTTGCAAAAATTGCATCGTGCTCTTGGGCACTAAGTTCGTGAATATGGGCTCCCACAATTTCCCACAAAGACTTAACCGTTGTATATGCTTGTTGATTCTGTTGCTCATGGGCACACAAGACCAATTTTTTATTGGCAAATAAACTAAACTGAGCTGCGGTTGCTCCACTTCTGTCTGAACCCGCGATGGGGTGCGCGGCAACACAAAAAGGTAAGTGTTTGGGCAGTGCATTTCTAAAAGCTTGAATGGTTACTTGCTTGGTGCTACCTACGTCCATCACGATGGCATCATGGCGAATAAAAGGTGAAATTTGTTGGCAAATGTGCTCAATGATTCCCACAGGGGTGGCGATAATGATTAAATCCGCCAAACCCAATTGTTCATCTATTTGAGTGCAACTGCTATCAATGACCCTTCGTTCTAGCGCACGTTGTAGATTTTGTGCATCAGTATCAATGCCATGAATATGGCTGACCAAATGATGGCGTTTTAAATCCAAGACAAATGAACCACCAATTAAACCAACGCCAATTAAGGCAATGTGTAAAGGTTTACTCATGATGGTTACACTTGCCAAGCTTGGCAGAATGACTGCCAATGCATGGTGTCTAATTGCAATAAATAGTCATGAAAACGCTTGATTTCATTTTGGTAGCTATCGGCATCCAAAAAGCCTCGCATGAGTTCAAATCGCAAAAACATCAGATAGGTATTGGCGGCATCGGTTTCACACATATTGCGAATAGATTGAATATCCCCATCTTGGTATTGGGCCCAAATTTGCTGTGGATTGCTGTCTGATTGCCCAGGGAAACCGCACAGTTTTGCCAATTGGGTTAATGGCACCGTGGCATGGATTTGTTGCAAAGACAATGCTGCTTTTAAATCGCAATGGCGCTCATGTAAATGGTGGGTGTATTGATTGTGGGTGAAATCGGCACTGTCTGTGAACTCTCCAGTGCCATTGTCCCAGTAACGAGCAGCACTGATGCCGTTAATCAAGGCACGATAATGTAAGATGGGCATCATGGTGTCAAAGCCGCTCCAGCTTACCAATTGTGGGGTATAGCGTTCCAATAGATCAAAAAATTTGGCGATAATAATTTCTTCATCATCATGTGCATCGCCAATGGTGTCCACATGCACTCGATCATTTCCCCAGCGTAGACAGCATGAAATGGCAATGACTTTGTGTAAGTGTGGTGGCATATTTTCTTGATCGACTTGTGCTCGACGTTGTTGCATGGCCCAAGCATAGACATCGTGGTCATTTACCGTCTTGGGAAAGTGATGCAATAACCGAATCCCAGCAATATCGGGAATGGTTTTCATGTCGAAAGCAAGAATGGGTGCCATAATGCAACTCAAATGTATAAAAGGTTACAGCAATTGTGTCACGAAGTGTTCTGTTCGCCAAGTTTTATGCGTTCTTTTCCCAAAAGATTTCGAGGTGTTTGGCAAAGCCCGTTGGGTCTTCCCAGTGCATTAAATGCCCAGTGCCTTTTAAGCGAATCACTTGTTGCAATGTGTGAAAATGCTTTTGTCGCTCAGGCAATAAAGGGTGCATGGTTTGTAAATAGAAGTTATGGGGTAGGTTTTCGCCTTCTATCCACAGAACAGGGGCTTGAATATTTTCCCAGATTTGAGCCAGTAAGGGAACGTGGTACAGATAAGGCTGAGAAAAATGGTGTTTGGGGTCGGCACGGTAATAATAATGCTCACCCACTTTTTGGGTTAAAGCCGTTGCCATGAATAAAGCGTCTTTTGCATTCATGAGTGGGTTTTTTTGTTGTAATTTTCGACACACGACATCCAAAGACATGATGGAGCGAGGTGTTTGCTTCAAGACATCTTCTTGGCTTTGCAAAAATTGCTGCATTTTGCTCATGGCGGTATTAATCGTCATGTCGGGTAAGCCTGCACCTTCTGCCATGACTAAGCTTTTCATGGATTGAGGATATAATCCAGCCAATTGTGCGGCTAACATGCCACCCATGCTGTGGCCAACCACATGAATGGCCTTGTTAGGGCTAATGATTTGCAAAACTTGTTTCAGGTCACTAATCATGCTCATGCGATCATAATAGCCATATTGTTGCCAATCGCTTAAACCAAAGCCACGCCAATCAAGGGCGTAAACATCCCATTTGTGGGTGAGTTGTTCGATGGTTGATTGGAAGCTGTGAGCACAATCCATGTGGCCATGCAAAAATAGCACTTTTTGGGCATGTTGTTGTGGGTAGTGTAATAAATGCTGTTTAATGCCATTGATTTGCAAGAACAGAGATTGGGCTGTATTGGAGCCAATATAATCAGTCATGGTGTTTAACGATTCAAGAAAATTCTTAACAGAATATTAAAAGCAAAAAAAGAAACAGGCAAATGCTTATGGTATGATGGCTAATTCTGAACGAGCCTCTACAATATAAGACAGGTTATCGTATGGCAAACTAAAGGATATCTATTTTAATGAAGCTTTCTAAATTTATTGCTGTTTCTTGCTTAAGCTTGGCCTTGGTGGCTTGTGGGCAAAATAATGTGTCGGCGCAACCAGCCAGTAAGAAAACCAATGGTGACACCAAAGTTGAAGTGGTCAAAACCAGCAGTGATGCTAAATTGGCCGAAATCAAAGCCACTGTTGAGAAATTGTACCAAGACCAAAAGCTAGAAGTCCTTTCGGTACAAGATACGCCCATTGCCGGTTGGTTTGAAGTGGTGGTATCGGGGAATCAAATTATTTATATTGAAGAAAAAGGCCGTTATATGATGGTCGGTGACATCATTGATATGAATAGTAAAATGAGCCTGACTCAAGAGCGCAGCAAAGAGTTAAATAAAGTTGAATTTGATAGCTTGCCTTTTGATCAGGCCATTAAAGAAGTTCGTGGCAATGGCGAGCTAAAAGTAGCGGTATTCACCGATCCCAAATGCCCATATTGCCATAAGCTAGAAAAAGAATTTGAAAAGATGACCAATGTGACCATTTACAATTTCATGTTGCCTTTCCAGCCCGGTGCTGATCAGTTGGCTGAGAGTTTATGGTGTCAAACTGATAAGACCAAAGCGTGGGTAGATTGGATGCGTAAAGGCGTTACACCCAGTAATAAAACTTGTCCTCATCCCATTGCCCAAACAGCTGCTTTAGGACAAAAAATGGGTTTCTCAGGTACGCCAGCTATTATTTTCCCAAATGGTAAAGTACAACCAGGTTATATGCCTCAACCACAATTGGAAGAAGCCATTCGCAATAATCAAAAGTAGATTAGAATAAAGGCTTTACTTTTGCACGTGACCCAAATGTTGACCTATGCTTAAAATAGCCAGGATTAATGAATGATTTGAGGATGAAACATGAGTGATTTAAAAACAAAATTTGCCCAAGCACAAGATGATGTATTGAGTTTGGCTGAGCGCCCAGACAATGCTTCTTTGTTAAAGCTATATGCTTTTTATAAGCAAGCCGTTGATGGTGATGTCAGTGGTGATGCACCAGGTATGTTTGATTTGGTTAACAAGAAAAAATATGAAGCTTGGAGTAAAATTAAAGGCTTAAGCAGTGATGAAGCCATGAATGGCTACATTGCTGAAGTTGAGCGTTTATTAAGTGAGTAATTAAAATTGATTAAAAAGCTTTACCTTTATGGGGTAAAGCTTTTTTTTTGCCTGTAGCAAACCGATTGCTGATGTAATCCATGTTAAATGGAAAAGTCATCCATCACTGGTGCGTATAGCATTTGGTCAATGCGTTGGCGATTTAATTCAGGCGCAAATGCTTCAATGAAAGCATAAGAAAAACCACGCAAATAGGTATCAGGGCGCAATGCAATATGGGTTGTGGATGGAGCAAATAAATGACTGCAATCAATGCTTTTTAAACTGTTATCTTCTTCAGGTACGTAAGCCATGCTGGCCATTAAACCAATGCCTAGACCCAATTTAACATAGGTCTTGATCACATCTGTATCGACTGCGGATAAAGCAATGTGGGGTGTGGGTAGATGGGCGACTTGGAATGCACGGGCAATTTCACTCTTGCCTTGAAAAGCAAATTCATAGGTTACCAAAGGGTAAGCACTGATATCACTTAAACCAATAGGGCGATTCAATGACAGCAGAGGGTGTTCGTTGGGTACAATCACACTGCGATTCCATTGATAACAAGGTAATTTGCGCAGCTCTGGGTAGTCTTCTAAAGACTCGGTGGTGATGGCTAAATCCGCTTCACCATTTAAAATAAATTCGCAAATTTCATTGGGGCTGCCTTGTTTGATGGATAAGCGAACACCAGGAAATGCTTTGACGTATTGGGTGATAATCTTTGGTAAGACATAACGGGCTTGTGTGTGAGTGGTAGCGATGGTCAGAGCCCCAGTATCTTGTTGTGAAAACTCATTGCCAATGTGCTTGATATTTTGGACATCACGCATAATTCGTTCAGCAATCCCCAATACTGCTTTTCCAGGCTCCGAAATAGAAACCACACGTTTACCATTGCGAATGAAAATTTGAATGCCCAGCTCTTCTTCTAGTAAGCGGATTTGTTTGGAAATGCCTGGTTGTGAGGTGAATAAAACTTCTGCTGTTTCCGAAACATTTAAGTTGTTTTTTTGTACTTCTAAAATATACCGCAATTGCTGTAGTTTCATGGTTTTTCCATCATAACAAGGCGTGAACGTGAATTAAAACATCATACACTGAAATTCCAAGGCATAGCTAGGGCAGTGAAATATGGGTGGTTTGTCGTAAATTTGTAACGGTATGCTATTGTGATTTTATTTTGTGGTTTATACGCGACAATGTGTATTTTGCTAAATGGATTGGCATAAAAGCGTGTTTTGTTTTGGTTTTTCTGTTTATTTATGGTGTTAAGTTCATTGATTAGGTAAATGCAAATATTATGGGATATTTGCTGTATCAAGGCTAAACCCCTATTTTGTTTGGTAATTAATGAGATGGGTAATCACACTTATTTTGCGGTGTGTCAGGTGCATATTTTAATCTAGGCAATGTGAAATGCTTGGGCTTATGTTAAGATAAGGCTTGGTTAAATGTCTTAGTGTGGCGATGTTTTTTTTGAATATGCTAAATCTATTGACAGTTTTAGGGCTTATTCTTATAGTTCTAACCTGAGATATTTAAAGTTTTCCGATAAGCATTTAGTGCTTACGGCCTATTTTTTGTGATGGCTTACTGTAAAAACAAACCAGTTTTGTCGTAAGTGTTGCATAATTATTATTTTTGATGAGGGAATAACATGACCAAACAGCTAAAATTAAGCGCATTGCTTGTTGCTCTTGTTGCT
>JASLDB010000023.1 GCA_030151665.1 Neisseriaceae bacterium | reverse complement strand
GCACCGATTCCACAAGGCTGTGATGCTGTTTTGGCACAAGAAGATGTTATCGTTTCCAAAACAGGCTCCATTAGCACCGAAAACTTGATTAAAAAAAATCAGCACATTCGCAAGCACGCCGAAGAGTTGCAAGAAGGTCAATTGCTATTGCGAAAAGGCACCCGCTTGGGGTCGATTCAAATCGCCTTATTGTCTAGCCAAGGCTATACACAGGTTCCCTGTATTGAAGAAGCATCGGTCATTGTTTTTTCCAGTGGCGACGAATTGCTAGAGCCTGACCAAACCTTAAGCGCGGGCAAAATATTCGATGCCAATCGCCATTTTTTATTGCCCGCATTAAATACTTTACCACTCAAAGTCACAGATGGTGGCATATTGCCCGACAGTGCCATTCAAATTCGTGATGCCATTTTCACTGCTGCCAATGAATACGATGTGATTATTTGTTCTGGCGGCGCATCGGTGGGTGACAAAGACTATTTAAAAGATGCCTTAGATGAATTGGGGCAACTGGAAAATTGGAAAGTTTCTATGAAACCCGGCAAACCTTTTGCTTGGGGCAAATGCCTCAAAAGCCACGTCTTTTTACTGCCTGGCAACCCTGTGGCCAGCATTGCAACCTACCAATTATTGACCAAACCTGCTTTGCAACGACTAATGGGATTGAATGCCGATTTAGCTTGTCCCAAACGCATTGAAGTCAAACTCAAAAGCGATGTTAAAAACCAAGGCGCTCGTCGCCATTTTGTTCGTGCCAAATTGA
The DNA here is from genome assembly GCA_030151665.1 of Neisseriaceae bacterium. Classification (GTDB taxonomy): domain Bacteria; phylum Pseudomonadota; class Gammaproteobacteria; order Burkholderiales; family Neisseriaceae; genus JASLFS01. The sequence continues at coordinate 6,133 of JASLDB010000023.1, read as the reverse complement.
CCTTGGAAAACAGCCAAGTTTTTGCTGATATCCATGCATTTCAAGGCTCGCACATGTTAAGTGCTTGTGCCAATGCGCAATTGCTGCTCGATGTCCCTGCACACACCACCTACCATGCCAACCAAACCATTACCGCTTTTTGCCTAGACTAGGCCAAGATAAAAAGGACGATATGATGCAAACTGTTAAAATTGGCTTAATTTCCGTCAGTGACCGTGCCTTTAATGGCACTTATGAAGACCAAGGGCTGCCTGCACTGCGAGCTTGGTTAGACGATGCATTAAAGAACCCCATTGAATACATTGAATATTTAATCCCCGACGAGCAAGATTTGATTGAAAAAACCTTGCTAGATTTGGTTGATAACCAAGGCTGTCACCTCGTGCTCACCACAGGTGGCACAGGTCCTTATCCTCGCGATGTCACACCCGATGCCACACTGGCGATTGCTGAACGGGTGATTCCTGGTTTTGGCGAACAAATGCGCCAAATCAGTTTGAATTTTGTTCCCACTGCCATTTTATCGCGGCAAGTTGGGGTGATTCGTAAAAACTGTTTAATACTTAACCTACCTGGTCGACCCAAAGCCATTAAAGAAACCTTGGGAGGCGTTCGCGATGAAAACAACCAGGTTTTGGTGCACGGTATTTTTGCATCAGTGCCTTTGTGTATTGATGCCATCAGTGGTCCTTATATTGAAACCAACCATGGCATTTCCGAAACCTTTCGTCCCAAGCAACACCATTAAAGCATTAAAAAAGCCGCGGCAACCGCGGCTTTTTTAATGCTTTAATGTCAATTAAGGTCTAGTATTTGTTGTGTTTTCCACTTATACAATAGGCTAATTGCAATACCTATTCTTTTTTCATCCATCAGATCCAAACGAGCGCTATTGCGCATCAATCCAGTCAATTGCAGCATAGTTGGAAATTTTTAGATATATGATTAATGCAGATATCAATAAAACCATAATGAATACGCCATACAAATTCGCCGCACTAACCAATGATATATTGAAGATATTCATCGCTAAACTTGTCAAAATAATTGGAATACAAAAGGCTAGGTAGCTTTCGATATAAAATACAGTAATTAACTCTCCCTTGGCTTTAAAATCAACACCTTTTAATAAAAAAGAGAGTTCATTCATAAAACAATACCCAAATCCTATTCCCGAGCTCATGCTCCCCATCAATATTAGTATGGCGATACTTTGATTAACACCACTTAATATGAGTGTGACCCCAAATAATAAAAGCACTATGCCTATCAACATCGCATGTTTTATTTTTTCTGCAATCAATGTTGCCCCAGAGGCAAATAAAGTCAGCATTAAAAAAGCTGAGCCATTCACCCATATATTTGTATTTTCAATCGAATCTAAGATTAGTGAAGGCATCAAAGATAGATAAAATCCACTTAACATCCATAATGCAATATTTATAGGCGAAATAGCTGCTAGTTTATTGCGTGATCCTTTAGGGATACAAATAGACGCTCTTAGTGATTTCAACGCACCTTTTTTTGAACAAGCAGTTTCCGTCGTAAAAGATAAAAACAATAAAGCGCATACCATAAGGATTATTAATACCAAAAAAACCGTTTTCAACGGAGTCTGAGTAAATGTAAATACCGAGCATGTAATAATCATTCCCAATCCCATACCAGTCATGGGTGCGAAGCTATTTACTTTAGCGCCTTTTTTTTCGTCAATCTCAATGATGATTGCGCACAGTGTGGATGTTGCTAATGCTGTTCCAATGCCTTGTGCAGTGCGAGCAAACAGAAGGTGACTTGTAGAATTTGAAAAATAAAATGTCATCATAGCCAATATCATCAGACACAATGATGCCAAAACGACAGGTTTTCTCCCGACATAATCAGAAATCGATCCAGCGATAAGTAAAGTCCCTAGTAATGACAGCGCGTAAACAGAAAATATTAGCGTCAACATTAATGTAGAAAAATGAAATTCAGACTGAAAGAGTTGATATAACGGTGTTGGGGCACTCGCTGCAGCTAATATCAGCATAAATGTAAGAGAAAAGTAAATAAAGCTGTGTTTATTACTAAACTTATGAAAACAAAAGGCGGACATTCGACAATCCTTAATGCAACAAAAATGCTATAATATAGAAATACAGTCTTAAACGCAATATTATTGCATTAACTATTTAAAGATTAATCCAAAATGAAAATTTCCACTAAAGCAATAAGAACTGGCGGTAGAAGCGCTAAAATACAAAAAGCAGTTTATGAAGCTGTTGATGGCTTATTGAAAACAAAGTCGCCTAATGACATTTCCGTGTATGAAATAGCTGAATTAGCTGGTGTCCCACCCTCAACAATATATCGACGTTGGGGGGATGTTAATCGCCTTCTTGCAGACGTGGCTGTCAAGAAATTGCATCCTGAAACAATCCCTAAGGATTTAGGTAGCTATGAAGCAAATCTACGAGAATGGGTTGAGCAATATTATGAGGAAATGAGCTCACCAACAGGCGTTGGTATGCTAAGGGAAATTGTTTACGTAAAAGCTGGAGAGGCGGCATCAAAATGTACATCCATGATAGGAGAACAGCTTGATCAAATTAATACGCTCGCCTTGAATCGTAATGAGAAAACAATCAACAACGATTTAATCATCAATTTCATTGTTTCCCCAATTATATTTCATATCCTTTTTGACACTGAATCACTAACAAAAGATAAGATTACAGAGTGGGTTGACGCTCTGCTAACCAACAGCAAATGATGCTTTAATGAATCAGACACTGGTGTGATTGTTGAGAGAAAAAGACAAGTCGTCGTTGGGAGGGTTATTGCTTGAAGTGTAGACATCAAACAGGAATGCCGCAGTTTTGCACCAAAACTCCCACTTCTCCTACTTACTTTTGCACAATAATTGACAGTCTTAACCCAAAAAAACCATCAGACCAAACAAATTTACATGCCAAACAATATAGAATCAGCCTTAACATTTTCCAGTAAAAAGTCATCAATCTCTTGAAATTCGTAACGGGTGTACTCTTCGTAACCCTTGCTCATTCTGGGAATGTACGTTTCGATCTTCTCTAAGCGAATACTTTGCTTGGATTCTATTTTAAAAAATACCTTGCTACTTCGCGTGTAATTCGCACCATTTTCAATGTCGATGCAAAACCCATTTGGGTAGGAACGCAATTGCACATCATGAATAGAATCAAAATCTTCAAAAAATTTGGGGTAGAATTTGCCATTAACTTGTAGTAAAAAAACCTTATTTTCTTCCGACTCACCACTGAGCATGATGGCAATGTTTGTTGCTGTTTTGTCCTTCTGCGACATAACAACCATTTGATCCACCACGCTTGGTTTAGTAAGTATAGGCTCAGACCCAAACACAATGATGGATGCAAACAATAAGCAATAGCCCAGCAATACCATTCTAAATCGTTGTGTCATCATGCGCCTCTTCACACTCATCACAAAATCAACCCATGGTTTTACAAAATAAAATGTGTTAAGTCAATTGTTTTTCAAACATTTTTAACTGATACCATTAACACCTTATTAACCACCTGTTTTGGCCATAATGCGTATAATTTTTTCAGGTTTCTCATTGAATTCATGTTTTTCAGGCTTTAATTGAATGGCTTCAACAATCGCCGCTTGTAATGCCTCATCACTACAACCTGCTCGCAACAAAGGCTTCAAAGGATAATTGTGCTCGTGTCCAAGACAGGTATAAATGGTGCCATCAGAAGACAAGCGAACACGGTTGCATGTTTCACAAAAGTGCTGCGACATGGGCGTAATCAAACCCAGTTTGAAATCATTGTCTAAGCTTCGCCAATAACGGGCTGGGCCATTGCCAAACACGGCATCTGTTTGCTGTAATTGGTATTGATCAATCAGGCGATTGAGTATTTCAGGCAGATGGATGGCTTGAAAACGGCGAGCAGAATCACCCATGGGCATGACTTCAATGAGGCTCAAAATAAAACCATTTTCAATACAAAAAGCAATCATCGGCTCAATGTCTTCTTGGTTAATGCCTGCCAAAGGCACCATATTGATTTTAATTTGTTTAAAACCATGGCGTTTGGCTTCTTCTAAGCCTCGAATAACCGATTGCAAGCTATTTTTACCCGTAATCGTTTGCACACATTGCTCACGCAAAGAATCCAAGCTGACATTAATACGATTTAAGCCAGCATCAAATAGTGGTTTGGCAAAACGGGATAATTGCGTGCCATTGGTGGTTAACGAAACATCATCAACTTGATCCAAACTGGCAATATTACCAATTAAATCAACCACTCCAGAACGCAGCAAAGGCTCTCCACCCGTGATACGGAATTTGCGTGTTCCCAATGCAGTAAAAGCTTTGGCAATGCGAAAGATTTCCTCAGGGCTTAACCAGTTAGCAGATTGATCAAATGCCTTAAAGCCTTCAGGAATACAATAACCACAACGCAAATCGCAGCGATCTGTAATCGAAATACGCACATAATCAATACTGCGACCATATCGGTCTAAGAGTTTCATTGCCCTATCCTTTTACTCCCTATTAAGCTTTTATTATAGAAATCTCAACCCTTTTTGACTCTTCACTAAAAGCATAGCCACCACCTAGCCAAAAGAAGTAGATGTTTTTGGCAAAGGATTAGTTACCACTCAAATAATCTAATTTTCCCGCTGTCATCTGCCACACTTGGGCATCAAATGCGGCAATGTCATCATAATCATGTGTTGCCATTACAAATGGTATTTTTTCTGCTGTCAGTACCGAGTTAACCATTTGTCGCATTTGTTGTTTTAATTCGTGATTCAAAGCGGAAAATGGCTCATCCAATAACAAAACATCGGGCTGACCAGCTAATGCCCGTGCCAAAGCCACCCGTTGTCGCTGACCTCCCGATATTTGCATGGGGAAATGGTGTGCCAAATGGGCAATCGCCATTTTTTCTAACCATGGCAATGCCAATTGTGCAGCCTTGTTTTTACTGGGGCGCCACCACGATTTTTCAATGGCAACCGCCACATTCTGTGCCACGGTCAAATGGGGAAACAAAGCATAATGTTGAAACAAATAGGCAATACGCCTTTTTTCACAAGGGATATCCACTTGCTTGTCGCTTTGGTAGTACATTTGATCAAGAATCTGAATATAACCGTTATCGGGCTTAACCATGCCGCACAAGCTTTGCAAAAATAAACTCTTGCCTGCACCCGAAGCCCCGACAATGGCAATATTGTTTTGCTGGCTTTGCAAAGACACTTGCAAGGAAAATGGACTGTGTTTTGCACCTTGAAAAGTTTTATGGATAGCAATATCAAATACCATTTATTCCCCCAATCTCTCTTTTTGTTGGCAATGAAGAAAATTTACACCCAACAAAATCGACAAACTGACCACTGAAATAAGCCACACGAGCAATTGCGCTACATCATCTTGCCCAGCTTGTACTGCTTCCCAAATGGCAATGGATAAGGTTTGTGTTTTGCCTTCTATGCTGCCTGCAATCATCAAAGTGGCACCAAACTCACCCAAACTTCGTGCAAAACCCAATAACGCGCCTGACACAATCGCTGGCCAACAAAGCGGCAACACTAATAAACAAAACCGTGCCCAAGCCCCCAAGCCCAAAGTTTTGCCTGCACGCTCATAATCAGGGTGCAAAGTTTCAAAGGCGGTAAAAGCAGGTTTAAAAACCAATGGAAAAGACACCACTGTCGCTGCCAAAACCGCACCTTGCCATGTAAAAACAAAAGAAAAGTGAAAATATTGTTGTAAAAATTGCCCTACATATCCTTGGCTACCAAACACCACCAACAAATAATAACCAATCACTGTCGGTGGTAAAACCATGGGCAAGGTTAAAATTGCATCAATCAAAACCTTGGCTCGCCCGCCTTTTTTTGACAGGACATAAGCAAACCCGATACCCAAAAACAAGTTAAAAAAAGTTGCCCAAAAAGCAACTTTTAATGATAGGTACAAAGCCACATAAATGCCTTGCATGCCATCTCCTTATTTAATTGACGGTTGCAAAACCATATTTTTGTAACACCTTCTGTCCCATTGGACTTTTTAGCAATTGGATAAATTGTTTGGCAGCGGTTTTATTTGGGCTATTTTTGCTAATAC
>JASLDB010000005.1 GCA_030151665.1 Neisseriaceae bacterium | reverse complement strand
CTTGCTTAATGTGTGTGCTGCTTTTTTTGCCGTATTGGCTTTGTGTTGAAACTTTTTTGTTTAATCTTAAGTTAAGTACTGCTTTGGTTTTTCTCTTGATGTGTATGTTGCTTTGTTTTGATGTATACAATTATACATCCATGTTAGTTAAATAACATTTCCCATTTGTAATGATATTGAAATAACATTATTAGGAATTGTTAAGGTGAAAAAAGTGCAATAAGTGGCTATTTTATTTGTTTATAGTTTAATGAATTAGTGAAATATCATTTTTGTATTGTTCTGTTACTAATCTAACAATGGCAAGAGTGCATGACACTATTTGGGGTGGAAATAGGCAAGAAATGCAATAAAATGATTTATTAATAATGATTTATCATCTTTTTCTTTGTTTTTTGATATGCAGAGCGTATATTGATTCAAGTCAAAAATACCGGTAGATTGTATTTTAGGGTGTTTATTCTATGTTGATGTTGTTAACTTATAGAGAAATTTTACTTTTATTGCTTGGGAATGATTTGTTAATGTAAACATTTGTTATTAACTTTCTAGAACTGTATATATAGTTGATGAGTTGGTGTAGTGTAGATGCTAGACTTCATGGCTTATTCATGGGGTAAAAAATAACAAAAGGAATCAAAATGACAAAATGGGTTTTGGCTTTAATCAGTTCAGTCGCATTAAGCACAGCATATGCCGCAGATGGCCAAAAAATTAGTCTGCCTGATCATCGAGTAGCGGTGATTTCAACAGGTGATTTGGAAAGTGCTTCTATTGGTAGCTATGCTGTGTCGGTTTATGCTGATTCAGAATTGGTGGATTTTAAAGCAGGAGCTGTATTTGCACGTGATGGCTCCATCTTCACTGATAATGGGCAAGCCCGTGTCCAATTAATTGACATGACTGGTGACAAACAAGTTGAAATGGTGGTTAGTCAGTTAACAGCGGGTTCTGGTAATGCCATGCAAATAGATGTTTTATCATTGGGCAAGAATAAGGTTCAATTATTGGCAAGCGAGCAAGCAACAAGCCAAAATCAAAAACAAGTCATTCAAAAATTGAAGAAAACTTTAAGCAAAAAGTCATCACACTAAGTTTTAATCTGGTAAAACATCAGATGAGATTGATGGGTTCTTGATAAAGAAGGTGGATTGTATGCCAATCTACCTAGCCAATCAAATGGCAAAGCAGGTGGTCTATATGACCACCTGATTTTTATGGTTAATATGTGGTGAAGCATGGTTGATATGAAAGCAGATATTATTGTTATTGGTGCAGGTATAGCTGGATTGACAGCAGCCAGTCAATTGCAAAAAAGTGGACAGTCTGTACTGGTTTTAGAAGCCCGTGAGCGCATGGGTGGGCGAATATTTAGTCAGCATATTGGGCAAGATACTTATGATTTGGGTGCTTCTTGGATACATGGTATTGAAGACAATCCTATTTGGGATATTACTAGGCAGCACCATATTCAAACCGAAGTATTTAATTACCAAGAATCCATTTTTTTCAAAGAAAATGGCCATCAGTTTAATGCCCATGAACAACAGGTATTGGAAACTGCTTTAGCACATTTAATGACAAAGTTTACCAATTTGACTCATGACAGCCACTATCAAAATGCACAGCAAGTCTTAGATGAGTGGCTTGTGGCAGAGGACTTATTATCAATTTTAAAGCCAGAAAAAGGGTACGAAAGTCGTTATCAAGCTTATTTGTTGGCATTTTTCAATGTATTGGCAGAGGACCCTTTCGCTTCTTCTTTAAGCGAGTTATCACCATATTTTTTACAGTTTGAAGGCTACCATGGGGGAGATGAAGTAATCTTTCCTCAAGGCTATGCACAAGTGATTCATTATATCGCACAAGGCTTGGATATTCGATTAAACCAAATCGTTCAAGCCATTGATTATCAAGGTGAGGACGTGTGTATTACGACAACTGAAGGGATGTGCTACCGTGGCAAACAAGTGGTGGTGGCGGTACCTTTGGGTGTGTTAAAACAAGAGTGTATTCAATTTTATCCACCATTGCCCGACGACAAGCAACAAGCCATTCGACAATTGGGTTTTGGGGTATTTAATAAATTATTTGTGTCATTTGACACCGTTTTTTGGCAAAAAGCCAAAGATGGCCATGGTTCAACCAACAGTGTCTTTGTTCTTGATGGGAATCATTGGCTCAATTTTATGGATGTCAGTGCTATCTATCAACAACCCACATTATTATTTTTATTTGGCGGTGCATCAGCTACATGGTTAGAAAATAGCAGTGATGAAAAGACATGGAAACAATTGTCGGCTTCGTTGACAAAAGCATTCGGCCCCATTCCCCAACCGCTTGCATTCATCAAAACAGAATGGGGGCAGGATCAGTTCGCTTATGGTTCATTTGCTTATCCGGCCTGTGGCTTTCAGGCGGAACACATTTTGACTTTGCAGGCACCAATACTCAGCAAAGTTTTTTTTGCAGGGGAGCATTTGATGGTAGAAGGTGCTGGTACAGTACATGGTGCTTATGAATCAGGTGTGGCGGTTGTTCGGCATATTATGCAACCATCGTGATTTCAAGGGTAGGGGATAATATAGGATATCAAACACAAAAAGAACATGGCATATTGTCCATGTTCTTTTGATGTTTGTTTAAGACATGGATTGATTTGCAAGTGTATTCAATCCATGCTATTTAAATCGGATACATTAGTTTTGCGTGGCAGGAACCAGCTCTACATAGTTCACAATTTCTTCCATCTCATCGGCTTGTAAATCACCACATTCTTGGCAAAGTGGCACAATGTACCAGTTGTCATCTTTAATGGTATTGCGCTGAACTTTGACGGGGGCTTTTTGTAGTAATGCTGCCGTTTGGGCATGGTTAAAACAATTGTTATTTGAGCAATAGCTTATTTGTTGTTTGCTTTGACTTTCCCAGTAGCCCAATAGACTGGCGTGTTTGGCTTTAATTTCTTTGGGTGCTTTATTTAGATTCTGAATCTGAATGGTCACAAAACCTCCTATCTATTCGCTAAAATAAAATAATTAAATATTTTCAATATCTTATGGTAACACAATCTGGGTTGTTTGACTAATCTAGGCAAGATAGGGCTTATTGGTGAGGGATTGATGAGAAGAATTTTCTTCTGATTAACAATGCAACACTAACCAAAGCCACCAATACAGGCACTTCAACTAAAGGGCCAATGACTGCAGCAAATGCCGTTGGTGAAGCCAAGCCAAAAGCCACAATCGCTACTGCAATCGCCAATTCAAAGTTATTACTTGCCGCTGTAAAAGCCATCGCTGTTACTTTTGGGTATGATTCATTGGCTAGTTTTCCCATTACAAAACTCGTTACAAACATGATGATGAAATACAAAGTCAAAGGAATGGCAATTAACATTGCATCAAAAGGAAGCCTAACAATTTCACTGCCTTTTAAGCTAAACATCATAACAATGGTAAATAGTAAAGATGCCAAGGTGATTGGGCTGATTTTGGGTAGAAATTTTTCTTCATACCAAATGACACCTTTTTTCTGAATTAAAATCTTTCGTATCAGAAAGCCAGCAACAAAAGGAATGCCCAAGTAGATGAACACAGCTTGGGCAATGGTTAAAAAGCCCACATGAATAATACTGCCTTCTAAACCAAAAAATGGTGGTAAAAAGGCCATATAAAACCATGCAAAGATACTGAAAAATAAAATTTGAAAGATTGAATTAAAAGCAACCAATGCCGCTACATATTGATTGTCACCCTCTGCCAATTGATTCCAAACCAAGACCATTGCAATACAACGGGATAAGCCAATCAGGATTAGTCCAGTCATGTATTCAGGATAATCTTTTAGGAAAATGATTGCCAAAGCAAACATTAACGCAGGGCCAATGAGCCAGTTTTGAATCAGTGATATCAATAATATTTTTTTGTCTTTGAAAATTTCAGGTAATGATTCATATTTCACTTTTGCCAGTGGTGGAAACATCATGAGGATTAAGCCAATAGCGATGGGAATATTGGTGCTACCAACTGTCAAACGATCCATGATACTGGGGATTTCGCTGCACAATAGGCTTAGCATAATGCCTAAGCCCATTGCTAAAAAAATCCATAAGGTTAAGTATCGATCTAAAAAAGACAGTTTCTTTTTTTCAGTCAAACAAGCCATTTTGTGTCCATTCTCTTAATCAGGTTATTTAAGGCGATTGCCATGGGCATCAATAATTGCTTCACCATCTTCTTTCGCCAATGCGCCCAGTTGTGGTTTTTCCAATAGATCCAAAACAAGTTCAGATGGTCGGCATAATCGAGTCCCCATATTGGTAACAACAAATGGGCGGTTAATTAAAATAGGGTGCTCAATCATCAGTTGAAGCAATTGTGCATCTGAATATTGACGGTTTTCGATATTTAGTTTTTTATAAGGCTCAACATTCTTTCTCATCGCATCAGCCACTGTTAGTTTGGCATCTTGAATCATGGCTTTAAGTTGATTGGTTGTTGGTGGGTTGGTAAGATACTCAATAATCAACGGCTCCTCACCAGTGTTCCTGATTAAAGCCAGTGTATTTCTGGATGTTCCACATTCTGGATTATGGTAAATGGTGACAGTCTGTTGCATGTTTTTTGCCAATATAAAAAATGAATATTGTCTTTATATCTGAATATGCGTATATTCGCAATAGCATATATATTAATGGGGTTGTTGATGAATCAAACAGAATTTTTTAAAGCGTTATCAGACCCGACCCGATTGGCGATTGTCAAAATGATTATTGGCCATGAGAATGTTTGTGTGTGTGAGTTAACCGAAAAATTACAATTAAGCCAACCTAAAATATCCAGGCATTTGGCATTGCTGCGTAATCTCTCTATTTTAATTGATGCCAGAAAAGGGCAATGGGTTTATTACAGTTTACATCCGCAATTACCCACTTGGGCAACAGAAATTTTGAATGTCCTTGTTAATGACTCCATTGATTTAACCGAATAGGCAATCAAGATTTGATTGTGTAAAAAGATAAGCCATTAGCCCCATGCCATAACATGAGTGAAACATGAATCCCTATATTAATTTGAATGTTCTCAATAAACCGACTTTTGATAACACACAAGCTGTTCAGTTAACACATCCTCCTAGAATTTTATTGATGTATGGTTCCAATCGGCAGCGTTCATACAGCCGATTGGCAGTAGAAGAAGCAGGTCGTATTCTGACTTACATGGGCGCTGAAGTGAAAATATTTCACCCCAAAGGATTGCCTTTGCCTGATGAGGATGAACAAGAACACCCAAAAGTCCAAGCACTATTTGAGCTATTGGCATGGTCAGAAGGCATGGTTTGGTGCTCTCCGGAAAGACATGGCGGCATGAGCTCTATTTTGAAATCACAAATTGATTGGATTCCACTGGCAGCAGGAGCAATCAGAGCAACACAAGGGAAAACCTTGGCACTCATGCAAGTCTGTGGTGGTTCACAATCCTTTAATACTGTTAATCAGATGCGGATATTAGGCCGTTGGATGAGGATGATTACCATCCCAAATCAATCATCTATTGCCAAAGCGTACTTGGAGTTTAATGAAGATGGCAGCATGAAGGCATCGCCTTATTTAAATCGCATTGTTGATGTGATGGAGGAGCTATTTAAATTCACATTGTTAACACGCGGTCAAAAAGACTATTTAGTAGATAGATATTCGGAGCGAGTCGAAAGTGCAGAAGCATTATCGCAACGTGTGAATCAGCGTAGCCTTTAACATATAGCTCAAGCCAATGGTGTTGCTATATTATTTATAAAATTTTTATGTCAAGCTAACTGTCACCAATGATATGATGCCTTATCAACTCTACATCATGGTTAAAACCCACTGTGATGGCTAAAATGATTTATCAACTAGCATAAACAAAAAGATTGGTTATCAACATGAAAACAATGGTTTCCTTGGCAATGCTGTGTTTACTCATGGCCTGTACCAACGATAATCAACCCACTGATGAACAATACATTGCAGAGGCAACGGCTGTTCTGGCCAAAAAGGTTTCATTAACAGGTGACTTGGTGGTGCAAAATGTCGAAGTGTATTCTCGGCATAATGGTAAAACAGTTTCGATTTGTGGTGAATACAGTAGTCGTGAATTGGCCAGTGACGCAGGAAATTTTCGCCGTTTTATTTTTACCCAAAGCCATTCCAATCAAAAGGTTAAAGAACCAGTGAGCCAATGGCAAGCCATTATTGCTGATGGGCAAAACAGTGAAATTGATTTTGGGCATGCTGATAAACAATACTGTACCAATTAAATGATTAAGCCATGTGATAACACATGGCTTTTTTGATGGTGAGAATTTATTGAACGGTTAAAAAAGGTGCTGCCAGTGTTTTGGCATCATGACCATGTGTTGCATGACCAGTGGTGTCTATCCACAAGAATTGACCTTGTTCGCAAGTTTGGGTGACAGGGAAATAAACAGCCTGATTATCAGCTTGGGCTAAAAAACCTGTGAAAGTAAATTCATCGTATTGATCATTGGGCAATGTACCTTGCCAAGTAATGCTGCTCACACCACTACTCACTTGTTTTTCCCACAATGTATAGCTATTTTGATAATGATGCTTTTGTTGCTGTACTGACCAATTGGCTTTGGGCATGGCCTTAACGTTGATGACACCTTCAGGCATTTGAATGGTCACTTTTTTGGTGGCGCTATCACCACAACCATGTGGAATAGCGAATGTGGCTTTAAATGATTGACCTTGTTTAATGGATTTTGCATCAACAAAGCTGACATGTGCCATGGCCAAAGGACTGAATAATGGGCCAATTAACATGGCAAGATAGGCGAAATTTTTCATGTGTTTTTTCTGTGTGGAGAGGAAAATATATCTTAACAAGCATGGGAATGATCGAGAAAGAGACAAATTGTCGCAGCTATTGTCAAATCGATAACGCATTTCGCCAAACACACGGCAGTTGATTATAATAGGAACATTATTGATGAAAGATAAACAGCACATGAATCCTTCTGTATTTCCAATCGAACGCCTTGAGCAAATTCGCCAAGCTCCCCATGATTTTCGTTTACTTGAGCGCATTGGTTTGACTCAAGCCAATTGTACTTGGCCGATGGTTTTACAAGAGACGGTGGGTGATGAAGAAGAAATGGTGTTATTGGACACAGAAACAACAGGTTTGGTCTATGACATCGAAGCCATTATTGAACTGGGCATGGTTAAAGTCATGTACAGCCCTTCGATAGGTAAAATTACC
>JASLDB010000315.1 GCA_030151665.1 Neisseriaceae bacterium | reverse complement strand
TTCTAATGTGGCTCGTGCCATGGCCGTTTAATTCAGTAATACAACAATGATATGTGGGCCACAAAGCCACGGATACAAGGAGAATATTATGGAGAATCTGAGTTACGTTCATGGCATTTCGGATACCCCGTTGCTAGGCGAAACACTGGGTCAAAACTTTGACAAAGCCAGCATCTTGTACAAAGAGCGCTTGGCATTGGTATCACGCCATCAAAATTTGCGTTACACCTACCAACAATTGCGTGAAGAAGTGGATACCGTGGCGTGTAGTTTATTGCGCATGGGCTTTAAAGTGGGCGATCGTTTGGGCATTTGGACCACCAACTGCGCTCAGTGGACGGTGATTCAATATGCCACCGCGAAAATTGGCGTGGTGTTGGTGAACATGAATCCATCTTATCGTCGCACCGAGCTAGAGTATTCATTGAATAAAGTCGGCTGCCGTGGCTTGGTGATTATTTCTTCGTTCAAGGACAGCGACTACGAAGAAATGGTTTATGATTTGGTGCCCGAATTAAAATCTTCACCCATCGGCCATTTGCATGCTGAAAAAGCACCAGCATTGCGCTATGTGATTAAATTGGACGAAGAAGACAGTCCAGGCATGCTCAATTATCATGCCTTATTGCATGCGCCAGAGGCTGATGAATTAATTGATTTGCAACGCTTGGGCGATACCTTGCAATTTGATGACACGATTAATATTCAGTTTACATCAGGCACAACGGGAAACCCTAAGGGCACAATGCTGACCCATCACAATATTTTGAACAATGGTTTTTTTGTGGGTGAAACCATCAAGTTAACACCAGAAGACTCCGTGGCGATTTCTGTGCCATTGTTCCATTGCTTTGGCATGGTGATGGGCAATATTGCTTGTGTGAGCCATGGTTCAACCATGGTTTATCCTGCGGCAGTGTTCAATCCTTTGGACAATCTCAAAGCCATCGCCGAAGAAAAATGCACCGCATCTTATGGCGTACCCACCATGTTTATCACCATGATTGATCACCCTGATTTTGCCACGTTTGATTTGAGTAGTTTGCGAACTGGCATTATGGCGGGCACGATTTGCCCGATGGAAGTGATGAAGCAAGTCATCGACAAAATGCACATGAATGAAGTGACCATTTGCTATGGCATGACGGAAACCTCCCCCGTGAGCATGCAAAGCCATGTTGATGACAGCATTGAGAAAAAAGTGAGTACAGTAGGGCGCATTCATCCGCATGTGGCGGTAAAAATCATTGATATTGACGGCAAAATTGTGCCGCGTGGCATGGAGGGCGAGTTGTGCACCCGTGGTTACTCGGTGATGCGCGGTTATTGGGATGATGCTGAGCGCACCGCAGAAGCCATTGATGAAGCAGGTTGGATGCGCACTGGCGATTTGGCGATTATGGATGATGAAGGTTATTGCCAAATCATTGGTCGCATCAAAGACTTGGTGATTCGTGGTGGTGAAAATTTATTCCCCCGTGAGATTGAAGACTTCTTGTACACACACCCAGAAGTCTTGGAAGTGCAAGTGGTTGGCGTGCCCGATGACAAATATGGCGAAGAGTTGTGTGCTTGGATTATCTTGCGCGATGGCAGTACCTTGAATGATGCAGGTGTAAGAGCATTTTGTGATGGGCAAATCTCGCGCCAAAAAATCCCGCGCTATATTCGTTTTGTGAAAGAATTTCCAATGACCGCCAGCGGTAAAATTCAAAAATACAAAATACGCCAAGCCATGGCAGAAGAGCTGGCTGAAGAATAAGACGGTGACAAAAACAAAGAAGAATGGGAGCAACAATGCAAAAAATTTACGATAGTGCCGATGCTGCTTTGGCTGGCGTGGTACAAAATGGTCAAACCATTGCCGTGGGTGGTTTTGGTTTGTGTGGCATTCCTGAAGCCTTGATTCAGGCTTTAGTCGATAGTGGTGTCAAAGATTTAACCTGCGTGAGCAACAATGCCGGGGTCGATGACTTTGGCTTGGGTTTGTTATTGCAAACGAGACAAATTCAAAAAATGATTGCATCTTATGTGGGTGAAAACAAAGAGTTTGAACGCCAATATCTGTCAGGTGAATTGGAAGTGGTGTTAACCCCACAAGGCACATTGGCAGAAAAACTGCGTGCAGCTGGTTCCGGCATTCCCGCATTTTACACCCGAACAGGGGTGGGCACCTTGGTGGCAGAAGGCAAAGAAGTTCGTGTATTTAATGGTTACGAGCACATCTTGGAAGAAGCCATTTATGCCGATGTTGCTTTGGTTAAGGCTTACAAAGCAGACAAGTCAGGCAATTTGGTGTTTAGAAAAACCGCACGCAATTTCAATCCAGAAGTGGCGATGGCGGGAAAACTGTGTATCGTCGAAGTGGAAGAGTTGGTCGAAGTGGGTGAATTGCCGCCAGACAGTATCCATTTACCGGGTATTTTTGTGCATCGTATTGTGCTCAATCGCCATCCTGAAAAACGCATTGAAAAACGCATTGTCAGTCAATAACAAGGAGAACGAAAATGGCTTGGACAAGAGATGAAATGGTGGCACGTGCTGCCCGTGAATTGCAAGATGGCTTTTATGTGAATTTGGGTATTGGCTTGCCCACTGAAGTGGCAAACCACATCCCCGAAGGCATGGATATTTGGTTGCAATCAGAAAATGGTTTATTGGGTATCGGCCCATTTCCCAAAGAAAACGAAGTCGATGCAGACTTAATCAATGCTGGTAAACAAACCGTGACCACCAAAACAGGAGCAAGTTTTTTTTCAAGCTCCGAATCCTTTGGCATGATTCGTGCAGGCAAGATTAATTTGGCGATTTTGGGTGCCA
The DNA here is from genome assembly GCA_030151665.1 of Neisseriaceae bacterium. Classification (GTDB taxonomy): domain Bacteria; phylum Pseudomonadota; class Gammaproteobacteria; order Burkholderiales; family Neisseriaceae; genus JASLFS01. The sequence continues at coordinate 9,722 of JASLDB010000315.1, read as the reverse complement.
TGGAAATCTCAGCGAAAGGGGATTTAGCCAATTGGATGATACCAGGCAAAATGGTCAAAGGCATGGGCGGTGCCATGGATTTGGTCGCTGGTGTACAACGCATTATTGTGCTCATGGAACACACCACCAAGAATGGCGGCTTTAAAATCAAACCTGAGTGTGAATTACCATTAACAGGCAAAGGCGTGGTGAATCGCATCATCACCGAACTTGGGGTATTGGATGTGACAGACAAAGGCATGGTGGTTATCGAACTGGCAAATGATGTGACATTCGATGCCATACAGGCTGCCACTGGTGTGCCTTTAAGCATGGCTTAATGCCGGATATAGATGCACAAAAAAACAGCCAAACGTATTGGCTGTTTTTTGTGTCATGTTGTTTGATTGCGGTATTCTTGCGCACGTATCAAATGGTATAAGGTTTCATTGACTGGGGTTTGGATATTGTAAATCTTCCCCAAACGCATCACTTCACCTGCAAAACTGTCTACTTCTGTTGCCCGTTTGGCTTGAATATCTTGTTGCATTGAAGGCGCTTTGTCATCAGCGAGCGGCTTAATCGGGTCAACTGCATGTTGCCAATCGTCTAAAGTCAATGCAATGCCCATGGCTTGGGCAATTTGCCACACTTCATGGGTGGCATTTTTCATGAGCTTTTGCAGATGGGGGTTGTGGTTTAAATCGCCATACGTGGCATGAAAAGCGGCAGCCACTTGGTTCACACCCACATTGAGCATGAATTTTTTCCAAAGCGCCAACGGCATATCAGTGGGGGTTTGGTAGGCAATGTGGGCAGCATCCAATAAATCTTGTAATGCTTTGACACGAGGGGAAATGTGTTGGTTGTTTTCTTCGCCAAACACGAGCGTGCCCATTTGTGTATAGCGTACATGCTGATTATCGCGCACTGCATCCATTCCCACCGCCAAAGCATACAAGACATGTTGTTGACCGATAGCTTTGGCGATGGCTTTTTCACTACCGATACCATTGAGAATTGAAATCACCATGGTATCTGGGTGAATCAAGTGTTTTAATGATGGCAAAATCTGTGGCAGTTGATGGGTTTTAACACCAACAAAAATTAAATCAGCCGCAGGAGCTGAACTAATCGTGGCGACCTGAAAAAAATAGGTTTGATTGTTGATGGTAAAGCCTGTTTGCCGATACCGGCTCAGTCGCTCTTGGTCATTATCTTCAACAATGACGGTTACCCAATCAGGATTAAGTTGGTACAAATGGCTAGCATATAAACTGGCCAAAGCCCCTAAACCCACAAAATACACCCGTTCAATTTTTTTCATACAACCATCTTAATCAACAAAACAATATCACCAAGACTAACATTGTTTTGTTAATTTGTAAGGGCAGAACACCATTCATGTTTTTGATTCTGAATGATGAGGGCGCAATACCGTGATGCATTTTTCATTAACTGTATCAGGAAAATCCAAGCAAAAATGTGTACCGCGGCTTTCTTGGCGCAAGATGGCACTTTGGCACAATAAAATAGCAGTTTGCAAGGGCAGTGTATCTTGTGTGGTTGGCACGTTTTTTTGCCATTGTCGCAATTGCCATAATGCTTGTTCCATGGTGTTTTGTTCTCTGACGATGTTTAATGCCTTACTCATCAAGTGCTGCAAAGCATTGAGGCTAAAAGGCTGTTGCGTGGATGAGGGAGGTTCTTGTTGAAGATGGTGGTGGATTAATTTTTCATTCGGGTAAGTTTTGGGCGTTTGCCAAGCTTGTTTCGAAACAATGGCTTGGCTGGCTGATAAGCCCATGGTTAAGCATTCCAATAAAGAGTTACTCGCCAAACGGTTGGCACCATGTAAACCCGTGTACGCAACTTCACCCACGGCAAATAAATGCGGCACATCGGTTTGACCATTGGTATTACTCATTACGCCACCACAAGCATAATGCACAGCAGGGGCAACAGGGATGGGCTGTTTTGCAATGTCTAAGTCACAATCTAAGCAATGCTTGGCAATGGTGGGGAAATGCTGCCAAATAAAATCTTTGCCCAAGTGGCGCATGTCCAAATAAACCGATTTTTGTGCAGCAATGGCACGAGCCACAATATCCCGAGGTGCCAGTTCTGCTAATGGATGCTGCGAAAGCATAAATCGCTCGCCTTTTTCATTGATCAGCCAACCACCTTCACCACGCAAGGCTTCAGAAATCAGAAAGACAGGGTAATTGGGTAAATTCAAAGCCGTTGGGTGAAATTGAACAAACTCCAAATTGGCAACACGGCAGCCTGCTTGCCATGCCAAGGCAATACCGTCGCCTGTGGCGGTTTCTGGGTTGGTGGTGTGGGCAAAAAGTTGCCCCAAACCACCAGTTGCCAATACGGTGTAATCGGCTAACAAAGTGTGATGACTGCCATCGCTTTGTTGGCATATTGCCCCAGCGATGCGCCCATTGTCATGGAGTAAAGTATTAACACGATGACCTGTTAAAATTTGGATGTGTTTTTGCTGGTGTAATCGCGATTGTAAGGTTTGCATAATAGCATGACCAGTTTGGTCATCCACATGGGCAATTCGCCTTTGTCCATGCCCACCTTCACGGGTTAAGTGCAATTCACTATTTTCATGGGTATTAAAAGGCACGCCCAAATCCATTAGCCACTGGATGGCTTTGGGTGCATGTTGCACAATATTGGCCACCGCTTGGTATTCTGCTAAATGCGCACTGGCAACCAAAGTATCCTGAATATGTTGGTTAAAATCATCTTCTGCTGCCAACACTGCAGCGACACCCCCTTGCGCTTTATCACTGGCGCAAGTGGTCAAATCACTTTTTGCCAATAAGGTAATGGCGTAGTGTTTGGGCAAAGACAGGGCAACGGTTAAACCTGCCAAACCCGCACCAATAATCAAAACAGATGGTTGAGTCATGGCTGAAACTCCTGAAGATTGGCTAAATACCTAGCATTGTCTTGCCACGATGTTTGTGTTTTGGCGTGTTGCTGGTATTGCTTGGCAAAATTTAGCATGCGCGTTATGGGCTGTTTGGCTTTTGCTATCACCTCAGGTTCTAGGTGAATGGCGTGGTGATGGTGTTGTAAGCTTTGATAGGTGTTGTTTAAACCATTCATGGCCATCCATGGGCAAAATGCACATGACTTACACGTTGCACCATTTCCCGCAGTGGGTGCTGCTAAAAATGTTTTATTGGGTGCTTGTTTTTGCATTTCATGCAAAATGCCTTGGTCAGTTGCGACAATAAACAATTCATTGTCGGCATGAATGGCTGCATTCAACAATCGACTGGTTGAGCCAACAATATCGGCTTCTTTGACCACACTAGCAGGGGATTCTGGGTGCACGAGAACCAAAGCATTGGGGTATTTTCGCTTCATATTGGCCAATTCTTCGCCTTGGAATTCATTGTGAACCAAACAAGAACCTTGCCAAAGCAACATATCAGCCTCTGTTTGTTGTTGAATGTATGTGCCCAAGTGGCGATCTGGGCCCCAAATCATTTTTTCACCTTTAGCATGCAAGTAACTGACAATTTCCAAGGCAATGGAAGACGTCACCACCCAATCTGCACGAGCTTTGACTTCAGCGCTGGTATTGGCATAAACAACCACGGTTCTATCGGGGTGGACATCACAAAAGTGCCCAAAATCTGTAGCAGGGCAGCCCAAATCCAAAGAACAAGTGGCGGCCAAGTCTGGCATTAACACTGTCTTTTCTGGACTGAGAATCTTGGCGGTTTCACCCATGAATTTAACCCCTGCAATCAGTAAAGTTTGCGCTGGGTGGTTTTGACCAAATTTGGCCATTTCCAATGAGTCGCCCACCATACCACCTGTTGCCAACGCCAAATCTTGCAACTCAGGCTCTACATAATAATGTGCCACCATGACTGCATTTTGGGTTTGTAGCATCTCGGTAATTTTCGTTTGGTAATGGATTTTTTCAGTATGGGACAGGTCAGGTTGAACCTTGGCCCATGCTTGCCCAATTTGGCAGCTTGACGTGTCTTGATGGATGCTAAGGGGAGTGGGACGCTCATAATCAAATGATTTAAAGGGTACGGTTTGCATAATCGGTTGAAATGGTGTTTGAAACGCTTTTATTGTGCTCTTATTGAGTATAATAAATCAAGCCTATTTGTTCATTGTGAGCATAAATACAACAAGGCATGAAAATAGCGTATATCGTGGGGTATTTGTTTTTTGTGTCGTTATATCGTGTAAAAAAATGAGGAGAAATTTTGCGAATACGCGGATTTTCAATACAATAAAGTATTAATTATTCGTTTTATGAGTATATCATGTCGACCAAAGTGCCAATGACTGCAATGGATAATGTAGAAGGTGTAACAGAACTGGTGGCTGTACTGGTGGCTGTTACCGATTTTTCTGCCCGTATTTTGACCATTGCTGACGGTGAATTATTGCCATATGGCCCTTTAACCCCTATTCACCATTCTTTACAAGCGGGTGCAAGAACTTGGGTTTTGCAACAAACACAACAACCTATGGGTTATATGGAACAGTTGTATACCTTTGTGGATGTTAAACGCATGCGCAGCACAGGTCATCCTGTTTTGTATGTAAGCTATTTGGGCTTGGTGAAAGAAGCGGCAGAAGAAAGCTTAAAAATGGAAGCCAAATGGCAAGATTGGTATCGCTATTTTCCATGGGAAGATTTACGCGAAGGCCGTTTGACTTGGGTGGATGATATTCTTATGCCACGCATTCAAAATTGGGTGGATTCTGCGGGTTCTGCTGAAATGCGGGAGAACCGCCAGCGCCGCATGAATCTATGCTGGGGCTTGGGGCAACATGAGTGGATTGAAGAAAACGTCTTGTTGCGCTATGAATTATTGTTTGAAGTGGGCTTGATTCCTGAATCCCCTTATTTCGATGCTTCATTGCCAGAAAGTATGACTGGTAAGGCAATGCGCAATGATCACCGCCGTGTTTTGGCAACAGCCATGATGCGCTTACGCGCTAAAATTCAATACCGCCCTGTGATTTTTGAATTAATGCCACCCCAATTTACCTTGTTCCAATTGCAACAAAGTATTGAAGCATTAACGGGTGTTGAGTTGCATAAACAAAACTTCCGTCGTTTGATTCACAATCAAAATTTGGTTGAACCCACAGGCAAATCCATCACCCCTGATCGCGGTCGCCCAGCACAGTTGTATCGTTTTAAAGACAATGTGTTGTTAGAAAACCTCTTATCAGGCTATAAATTGCCTGTACTCAATAGCAGCAATTAAATTTGTTCTCTTTCCCGTTAAATTTGGCTTTACAGCCAAATTTAACTCACTATATACTCATAAAGAGTATATAGTGAGAATAGATATGTCAGCATTAGATAAAACCATTTTTTCCCCTTTCGTGATGGCAGCTTTGGCAGAAGACTTAGGTCGCCGTGGTGATGTCACTTCCCAAGCAACGATTGCAAGCAATCAAACAGCCACCTTGCACCTTCGTGCTCGTGAAGCAGGTATTTTATGTGGTTTGCCCATGGCACAATTGGCTTTTGAACAACTGGATAATCAAGTTCATTTTCAAAGCCATTGCCATGATGGCCAAGTGTTGCGTGTAGGGCAAACCATTGCCACTGTATCAGGCAATGCTTATGCTTTGTTGGCAGCAGAGAGAACAGCATTAAATTTTTTGACCCATTTAAGCGGTGTTGCCACCACAACCCATGATATTGTGCAGCGCATTGCCCATACCCAAGCCAAGGTGACTTGTACCCGAAAAACGATTCCGGGCATGCGCATCTTGCAAAAATATGCAGTGCGAATGGGGGGCGGTCGCAATCACCGCATGGGTTTGGATGATGCCATTTTAATCAAAGACAATCACATTGCTTTATCAGGAAAAAACTTGGTTGAGACTGTTAATCAAGCCTTGGATTTTGCTGGCCATTTATTGCCTGTTGAGGTAGAAGTCGATACCTTGGCGCAATTAGAAGCCGTACTAAAAACACCTGTTTCATTGGTGCTATTGGACAATATGGATGTAGCAACTTTAAAAATAGCCGTATCAATGTGTCAAGGGCAGTGTAAAACAGAAGCATCGGGCGGACTGCGTCCCGAAACGGCAGTCGCTGTTGCAAAAACAGGGGTGGATTTTTTGGCAATGGGTTATTTAACACACAGTCCCAAATATTTGGACATTGGTTTGGATTTTGTGGAATGAACATGTTAGTCATGTTGTCATCTATTGGTCACATGAGCTTGGTAAATTGGCGCCACATTGCATCATAATCAATCGTGGAAAACAGCATGAAAAAAACAATTTTGGCTTTGAGTTTGGTATTGGGGGGGATGAATTCAGTGGTGATGGCACAATCGGTTACCGTTGAAAAACATGTGGTTAATACTGACAGCATAGCAGTGCCTTACCAAGGTGAATTTGCAAAATCATTTGCAGGGAAATTGCCATTGGGCATTGGCTCTGGTTTGGCGTTTATTAAACAAGAGGGTGAAGATTTATTGTTTACGGCCATTACTGACCGTGGTCCCAATGCAGATGCACCCAAAACAACACAAGGCCAAGACACCAAAATTTTTGTCACCCCAACATTCACCCCAACCATGGTGGATATTCGTGTGGGTCCTCAAGGAGTCCGTGTTAGCAATGCACGGGTGTTGCATGATGAAAAAGGCCCAATTTCAGGTTTGCCTTTGGAAAGTGGTTTGATTGGTTCGACACAAGAAGTGGCATTAAGTGACCAATTGCGCATGATTCGCAGTGATAACCGAGGCATGGACACAGAAGGCATCGTATTGGATAAGGCTGGTAATTTTTATATCGTTGATGAATATGGTCCATTCTTGGCGCATGTGAATGGACAAGGCAAAATTCTGAAAAAATGGGGACCCAGTCCAAAAGGCAATGAAAAAAGCGTTGCCACGGGTTTGCCCAATATCATCAAATGGCGCCAAGCCAACCGTGGTTTTGAAGGTGTAGCAGCCTTACCAAACGGTAAAATCATGGCAGCAGTTCAAAGTACATTGGACATCGACGGCCAAACCAAGAACCAAGCTCGGTTTACCCGTTTAGTGGAGTTTGATCCCAAAACAGGCAAAAGCAGAATGTTTGCTTATCCCATTCATTTTGACGATTACGAAGATGCTAAACAAGTGAAAATCGGTGACATGGTGGCAATTAGCAATAGTCAAGTGTTATTGGTTGACCAAGGCATGGGCAAGAACAAGCAAATGGTGAACAAAATTTACTTGGTGGATTTTGCTAAAGCCACTGAGTTAGGAGCCATGGATGCAAAAGGATTGGTGGCAGAATTCATGAACGAAGATCAATTACAGCAGCACAAGATTCATTTTGCCAAAACGGAAGAAGTGGTGAACTTGCGAGCATTGGGTTGGATGCAAGAAAAAGCCGAAGGCTTGGCATTGATTGATAAAAACACCTTGGCGATTATCAATGACAATGATTTTGGTGTGTCATCTCGTTTGGTGAATGAGCAAGGCCAAAAAGAGAAAACCAAAGATTACCGTGTGAATGAACAAGGACAATTGTTCAAAAATGGTGAATTAAGCCAAGCAAATGTGATGATAGAACCATTAAATACCATGGAGTCAAGCACTGAGTTGTGGCTATTAAAACTGCCAAAAGCATTGCCAATTTAATTAACCTTATCGCATTAAAAAACCGTGCCAAGCATTACTTGGGCACGGTTTTTTTTTGGAAAAAACAATAAAATTGTGATTGATTTAATAATGATATTGTAATATGCATGCTGCTTTGGGTTTAATCTTGTCAATCGATAATGTAGACAAAAATACCAGTATTGGATGTTGTAAGCTATCTTAAAATATTATTTTTTCATATGAATCAAAATAAAAGGTCAAAAATGAATTTTTTATACCAGAAAAGAAAAGTTATTGTCTTGTTCATTTTGATATTGGGGATTTATTCTTTTGTTGGCATTAATCGACCTAAAATTATTTTCATCTCATCAAAAGAGCATATGTATTTGGGCAAAATATCAGACGAAGATTGGGGGATAACCAAGGTTCGTACTAGAAACCACCAATACCAATATAACTTGCCTATATTCTTAAGCAGTGGCGAAATTGCGTTCTTTTATCAAAATGGTGCTGAAATGTTTGATTTAAATGTATTAACTGCTTGTGAATACACCTTGACGTTTGATGACCAAAAAAACATAGTGGATTTCCAAGAAAAATCCAATTGGTTATGTCTTAAGGCTTGGTAGGCAGGGGTCAGGTGCTCGCTAAACCGATTATTTAAAATGAGGTTTAATCTTGTCTTGGTTTTAAAAGGACAAGCAGCTCATGTTCTAACCTAAAGATAAAAACACAGCCAATTAAATAATCGACTGTGTTTTTGATGATGTTAAAATGTGTGTTTCATGCCAACACCAACGACTTTTTGTGTTAAATGGTTTTTCTCATGGGTATTGCCATAGATAAGTCCGTGTTTTTGCCAGCCAGCAGCAGCGAAGAGCATCGAGCGTTTAGACAAGGCATAATCAACACCAGCTATGACTTGGTTGTAATGGGTATTGCTTAATTTATCACCAGATACGGCTTTGACATTCCAACCATGGGCGTAAGATATGCGGGGGGTAAGATTTCCTGTTGTATACGACAAGGTTGCTGCCGCTTCAGAACGCGAAAAACCTTGTTGTGAATCGCTGGGAATGCCCAGTAAAACTGGATCAATGTTTAAGTTTTTAATAATATTGTTGCCATGTTCACCTTGGCTATATTGGTAAGCTGCAGAGGCAAACCAATTGTTGGCATGGTAGCCGCCTTCAATGCGGTGAATGTGTTGACTGCGCACTTTATGGTGGGCATCGGTATAAGAATGGTTTAAGTAACCATAGCCATAATTCACAAAAAAATCCCCAGCATCATAATTAAAACCGGCTAAAATTTTGTCCACGCCTTTGGCGGTGTTGTCTGGTCTTTTTTCTTTGGCACTGGCGGCTGGTTGATACATCAATGTGGCACCAAAACCTGAAAAATCAGGGCTATCATAACGAACAGCCAAAGGGATGGTTTGATTGGTTCTGGTCAATAAGCCTAGGCTTAATGGTGCATTGCTATCAAAAGCCCATGGATTGGTTATGCCAACACTGCTATCAAAAATGTTTTTCAAGTTGCCAATGCGAATTTGACCAAACTGGCCAGCTAAACCAATAAAAGTTTCGTTACTGGACCAGCCTTTATTGGCATCACCGTCCAATGACACACCTTGTTCAACTTGCCAAATGGTTTTTAAACCATTGCCTAAATCTTCTTGACCTTTGAAACCAATATTGGAACCATAATCACGAATAATGGTGTCATTGCTGCTGCCATCATGGCTTTGGTAACTGGTTTTTCCATCAAGGTATAAGCGGTTTGATTCAATATTCATGCCACCTTTGATTTCACCATACAAGGTAACATCGGCATGGCTGAGTATTGGAAAACTGCCCAAACTCATGATGATAAGTGTTGTTTGTTTTCGCTTCATAATGCCTTGCTTTGTGGGTTAAATGGGGTAAAAAGAAAATGATGATTTTGTTATCAATGATTTCATCATGGTGGTGTTGAGGGTTTAACCATACTGGTAAGCATATATTTTGGTGTCTTCAAAAAAAACGGTGTTAAGGCTGTATGAGTACTGTGGATGGGTAATGGTTCATGGTATTGGTTTTTTAAAAGCTAAATATTTGTAATCAATAAAATATTTTATTA
>JASLDB010000252.1 GCA_030151665.1 Neisseriaceae bacterium | reverse complement strand
GATGATTTAGAAATCAAGCTAGCTGATATTAGAAACAATTTTAAGCGGATTAATTCGACTACTCGTTGGTCTAGAATTGAACAAAAAGACATTGATGGTGAGTCTGCTGAGGGTGGTGAAGTCATATACTATTACGCCAACCAAGGCTTGGAAAAAATGGTGGTTCGGTACTATGGTGAAAGTGGGCAACTTTTGCAAGAGTATTACTTAATGGATGGTCAATTGTCTTTTGTTTTTGAAAAAGATTATGACTACAACCGCCCCCTTTATTATGATGAAAAGGCTATGCGGGAAAATGGTGATACACAGTTTTTTGATTTTGCCCAATCAAGGATTCAAGAAACTCGTTATTATTTTTCCAAAAATCATTTGATTTATATGTTTGGTTGTCAAAAAGATGAAGATAATGGTGTTAAGTCTTTCGCTCAACTGGAAAAAGATGTGCTAGTGAATTTTAAAACGCAGCTTAGGCGAATTAAAGCACATCGAAAATAGAATATTGATAAGCTTATCATGAGATGTTGGACAGTGGTGCCACCAGTTTAAGATTAAGCGACTAAAGGAGTATTTGTGGTCACATTATTGGCGTTTGTTGTTGCCATTTTAATTTTGGTAAGTTTGCATGAGCTGGGTCACTATGTGGTGGCTCGGTGGTGTGGTGTGAAAGTTTTGCGTTTTAGTGTGGGCTTTGGTAAACCGTTTTTTACCAAAAAAAAGGGTGATACGGAATGGTGCTTGGCGCCGATTCCTTTGGGCGGTTATGTCAAAATGGTGGATACGCGAGAGGGAAATGTTGCGGAAGCCGATTTGCCTTTTGCTTTTGATAAGCAATCACCGTTAAAAAAAATGGCGATTGTGGTGGCTGGTCCATTGACTAACTTGGTTTTGGCCGTGTTATTGTATTTTGCTAGTTTTAGTTTTGGTGTAACCGATATAAAACCTTGGATTGGTACAGTTTTGCCCAATTCTTTGGCTGAACGCTCAGGTTTTGTGGTCGGTGATCAGATTCAAAGTGTGAACAATGAAGCTGTGCAAGATTGGGGCGATTCACAAACCAAGCTGATTTTGGGTTTGGGTGCTGGAGATGCTACTGTGGCTGTTGTTGATGCGGCAGGACAAAAACAAAATCGCATTGTTAAAGTGGCAGGAGAAGATGCAGCTTTAAAAGCTGCAGCACAAGGTCAAGGCATTGGTCTTTGGGTTGGTAAAACCTCTTTAGCGATTGGTGAGGTGGTGCCAGCTAGCCCAGCAGCTTTGGCAGGTTTCAAAGAAAAAGATATTTTGGTTTCAGCCAATGAGCAAGCCATTGACAGTTGGTCACAATGGGTGACATTGGTTGAAAAAAGTGCCGGTGTTTTATTAACCGTCGATGTGTTGCGTGATGGCAAAACCATCCAGCTTAAAGTTCGCCCAGATTCAAAAGAAGTTAATGGGCAATTAATTGGCAAAATCGGTTTGGCACCTAGTAGTGATAAGGTTTGGGAAGAAAAAGTTCGCACAGTTAGACAGCCTAGTTTGGGTGAGGCATTTGTTTTAGGTGCAAATAAGACGTGGGAATATGCTACGCTAACCATTAAATTTTTTGGTAAGCTAATCATGGGTCAGGCTTCTTTGAATAATATTTCAGGGCCAGTGACCATTGCTGAGGTGGCTGGTAAAACTGCCAAAATTGGTTTGCAAAGCTATATTGAATTTTTGGCTTTGGTGAGTATTAGTTTGGGTGTATTAAATTTATTGCCCATACCTGTTTTAGATGGCGGTCATTTATTGTATTATGCGATTGAATGGGTTAGAGGAAAACCACTCAGTGAGCGCATACAAGCTGCAGGATTGCGTTTTGGTCTTGCTGTCATGTTATTGTTTATGTTGGTGGCCATGTTTAATGATATTAGTAGAGTCTTTGGATAAGAAAATTTTATGAAATTAAAGTTGATTACAGCAAGTTTAATGGGTTTGTCATTGTCGACTGCTGCTTGGGCAGTAGAGCCATTCACCATTAATGATATTCGCATTGAAGGTCTACAAAGAACAGAACCTGCCACTGTATTTACATACATGCCAGTGAAAATCGGCGAGAAATTCAATGATGAAAAAGCCGAAGAAACTATTCGCAACTTGTACCAAACAGGTTTTTTTGATGATGTGATGGTTGAATCAACCAATAATCAAGTGGTGGTAACGGTGATTGAACGCCCGATTATCAGCAGCTTGACGGTAACAGGTGGCAAAGACATTTCCAATGATATCCTACGCAAAAACATGGATCGCTTTGGTTTGGGTCAATCCAAACCATTTAACCCAACATTACTTAATCAAGCAATGGTGGCTTTAAAAGGCGAGTATGATAATCGTGGTAAATACAATGCTAAGATTACCCCAAAAATTGATAAATTGGATCGCAATCGCATTGCCTTGAGCATACAGATTGAAGAAGGTGATACCACCAAGATCACGACCATTAATTTTGAGGGCAATAAAGCGTATTCAACCAGTAAGTTGCGTAAAACCATTGATGTAACGGGTTCTGGCTTGTTCACTTGGTATACCAAAAGCAACCGTTTTGGTGAAGAAAAAATGGCGGAATCTTTAGAGGTTTTGCGTGATTTTTATCACAATAATGGTTATTTTGATTTCCAAGTAGCTGATACCCAAGTGGTTCCTGAAAAAGACAATGCCGAAAAATTGGTGGTGAACATCAAGGTAAATGAAGGCACCCGCTACAAATGGGGCGACATTAAAATCATTGGTAATACTGAAGAAGTGCCAATGGCTGAATTACAGAAATTGGTGAAAATTAAACCTGGTAAATGGTATAACCGCTCGCAAATGTTGTCTTTGATGAAAATGATTCAAAACCGCATGGGTATCAGTGGATATGCATTTAGTAATGTCAATATTCGCCCAGAGCCTAATCAACAAACGGGCGTCGTGGACTTTACTTTGGCAGTCGATGCGGGTAAAAAAATCTTTATTAATCAGATTAATATTTCGGGTAATAATAAATCACGCGATGAAGTGATTCGCCGTGAATTGCGTCAAATGGAAAGTGCTGTGTACAACCAGCAAGATATTGACCGCTCTAAAGTTCGTATTCAACAGTTGGGTTATTTTGACGATGTTAAAGTCGATGTCGCCCCTGTTGAAGGTGCACCTGACCAAGTGGATATTGGTTTGAACGTGGTTGAGCGCAATACTGGTTCTGTTGATGTTAGCATGGGTTATGTGCAAGATGATGGTATTGTTTTCTCAGGTGGTATTGCCCAAGATAACTTATTTGGTACAGGTAAATCAGCGAGTTTACGCTTGTCACACAGTAAATCATCTAAAGTGGCTGCATTGTCATTTACCGATCCATACTTTACCCCAGATGGCGTGAGCTTGGGCTATGACGTTTATGGCCGTATGTATGATCCCAACAAAATTGATGTGAGCCGTTATAAAACGACGACTTATGGTACGGGTTTGCGCATGGGTGTGCCGATTACCGAATATGACCGTGTGAATTTCGGTTTGGGTGTTGAGCACTTAAATGTTGGTTTGTATAATGATAGTCCTGAGCGATATGTTAAATTTGTGAAGAAAAATGGCAAAAGCAACTGGACATTTAAAGGCAATGTGGGCTGGGGTCGTAACACCACAGACAGTGCCATTTGGCCAACCCGTGGTTACATTATTAATGCCAATTTAGACGCTGGTTTGCCCGGTGGTGATATTGAGTATGTGAAGCTACAACACCAACAAACATGGTTCTTCCCCTTGAGCAATGACTTTACCTTGATGTTAAATGGTGAATTGGGCTGGGCAAAAGGCTATGGCAAAACCAAAGAGCTACCATTCTTCCACAACTTCTATGGTGGTGGTTTGGGCTCTGTTCGTGGTTTTGAAAGCAGCAGTTTAGGCCCAAAAGAAATCGTTAAGGGCAATAGTGACCCAGATTACCTGGGTGGTAGCAAGATGGCTGCATTCAATGCTGAATTGCTTTTCCCAATGCCGGGTATGCGCAATAACCGTGCTGTGCGTTTGAGTACTTTTGTCGATGCAGGTTCTGTGTGGGATGATAAATCTCATAAGATTATCGTGAATGATAAAAATACAAAAGGACGCTATAAGAGTACCATGAGTGAAGAATTCCGCTATTCAGCAGGTGTTGCTTTAACATGGTTGTCACCAATGGGACCATTGAAGTTTAGTTATGCTTATCCTTTGAATAAGAAAAAAGAAGATAAGTTGCAACGCTTCCAATTCCAATTGGGAACAACGTTCTAATTAGGTGGTTATGATGAAAAGTATATTGAAGCGATTAACGGTCGTGGGGTTTTGTTGGGGCTTATTGAGTATAGGCTCTGTCTACGCCGAGGGTTTACAAAAAATTGGCTTTATTAATACTGATCGCATTTATCAAGAATCCAATGAGATGTATGCCATCGCCAAGCGCTTAGAAAAAGAGTTTGGCGCTGACAAAGCCAAGTTGGATGCCATGCAAAAAGATGGTGTTGCTTTGCAAGGCAAATTATCGGACAAGAAATTAACCGATGCGCAAAGAGCGCAGTTAGAAGAAGAATTTAAGCAATTAAATTTAAAATTCCTCACTGCAGAATCTCGCCTTATGGAAGATTACAATTTGCGTCGCAACGAAGAGTTTGCCGCATTGCAACAGCAAGCCAATGATGTGATTACCAAGCTGGCCAAAGACCAAGGTTACGATTTGATTTTACAAGATGTAATCTATGTCAATGGCAAGTTTGATATTACTGACCAAGTTATTAAGATGTTGAATAAAAAATAATGTTGTTATCTGATATTATCCACCAACTCGGTGGACAACTGACAGGTCAAGACCAAGATGTCACTGCGGTGGCTTCTTTGGACTTGGCCACTTCTTGTGAAATTAGCTTTTTGAGCAATCCCAAATACCATTCACAACTTCAAAGCAGCCAAGCTGGTGCCATTATTGTGCATGAAAAAATGCGTGATAAATTGCCGCAACATGTATGCGCCATTGTGGTTGATGATCCTTATTTGTACTTTGCCCAAGTGGCCAAATTATTTACCCCTCCTGTGATTGCTAATGGCAAAATTCATACGAAAGCCGTGGTTGCTGACAGTGCCATTGTACCCAGTAGTTGTGAGATTGGCGCCAATGCGGTCATTGGGGATGGTGTGGTATTGGGTGAACGTTGCCGCATTTTGGCGGGTACTGTCATTGAAGAGAATTGCCAATTAGGAAATGACGTTTGTTTACATGCCAATGTAACGGTTTACCCCAACGTGGTGATTGGCAATCGTGTTGAAATCCACTCAGGCGCTGTGATTGGTGCAGATGGCTTTGGTTTGGCTTGGGATAAAGGCAATCAAGCTTGGTTCAAAATTCCCCAAACTGGCCGTGTGGTATTGGAAGATGATGTGGAAATTGGTGCCAATAGCACAGTGGATCGTGGTGCAATTAACGACACGGTAATTAAGCAAGATGCTAAAATAGACAATTTAGTGCAAATAGCCCATAACGTGCACATCGGCTCACATACAGCGATTGCAGGTTGCACAGGTATTGCTGGCAGCACTCACATTGGTGACAATTGTACCATTGGTGGTGCAGCCATGTTTGTTGGACACATTGAGGTGGCAGATCGAACTTTTATTGGTGGTGGCACTTTGGTAAGCCATTCCATTAAAGAAGCTGGTCATTATGCTTCTTCATATCCATTGCAAACACACAAAGATTGGGTGCGCAATGCTGTACATGTGCGCCGTTTAAATGATATGAGTAAACGCCTCAAAGCCTTAGAGGCTGAAGGTGTAGCGCCTGAATTAGATATGGATAAATAAAAATGACAGAATTTACATTGCCAATTGAAGCCAAAACTTTACAAACTTTACTGCCACATCGTTATCCATTTTTATTATTGGATCGTGTGACTGCATTTGAAGCCAATAAAACCATTACTGCTTTTAAAAATGTCACCATGAATGAACCCTTTTTTCAAGGGCATTTCCCAGAATTTCCTGTGATGCCAGGCGTTTTGGTGATTGAAGCATTGGCGCAAGCAGCGGGTACTTTGTCTATTTTAAGTTTGGGCGGTCGTGCGGAAGATGAAATTTACTTTTTTGTTGGTATTGATAAAGCACGTTTTAAACGCCAAGTGATTCCAGGTGACCAATTGGTGTTTAATGTTGAGTTATTAGCACATAAACGAGACATCGCCAAATTCAAAGCCGTAGCAACTGTGGATGGACAAGTGGCTGCTGAGGCTGAAATTATGTGTGCGAAGCGTAAAATTACTGCTTAAAGCACCGTTGCTGATTGAATAAAGAAAGAAGCGCATGAGTTTGATTCACCCCACTGCCATTATTGATCCAAAAGCTGAGCTTGATAGTTCAGTACAAGTGGGTCCTTACAGCGTTATTGGTCCCAATGTCAAAATTGGAGCCAATACCCAAATTGGCCCGCATGTGGTGATTGAGGGGCATACGACGCTTGGTGAGGGCAATCGTATTTTCCAATTTGCTTCGTTGGGTGCTATCCCACAAGACAAAAAATACCGCGATGAACCCACCCAATTGAATATTGGTAATAATAATACCATACGTGAATTTTGTACGTTTAATTTGGGTACAGTCACTGGCATTGGTGAAACCCGCATTGGTGATGATAATTGGATCATGGCATATGTGCATTTAGCACACGATTGTGTTGTAGGCAATCACACCATTTTTGCTAACAATGCTTCGTTAGCAGGCCATGTTACGATTGGTGATTGGGTGATTTTGGGTGGTTTTTCTTTGGTACACCAATTTTGTATCTTGGGCGACCATTCAATGACTGCTTTTGCGGCAGGTGTTCACAAAGATGTTCCGCCCTATGTCATGGCTGCAGGTTATCGTGCGGAACCTGCTGGTTTGAATAGTGTAGGTTTGCGTCGTCGAGGTTTTGACAATGCACAAATCAATAACATTAAAAATGTTTATAAAACCTTGTATCGTCAAGGTTTGGGTTATGATGAAGCCAAAGCGAAAATCTTAACCATGAGTGAAGAGGCTGAGGAATTGCGATTGTTTGCAGATTTCTTCCAAGCTTCAACCCGTGGTGTGATTCGTTAAACTAATCCAACAAAAGCTTACTCAAAGCCTAACTTGTTTAGGCTTTTTTTGTTGATAAAGGTAGAGTATGTCAAAGAAGGTTTTAACCATTGCCATCAGTGTTGGTGAAGCATCAGGTGATACACTGGGGGCTCATTTAATTGAAGCTTTGCAACAGGTACACAGTCACATTCGCTTTGTTGGCATTGCTGGACCGAAAATGAAATCATTGGGCTGCGAGAGTCTATATGAACAAGAAAAATTGGCGGTGCGTGGTTTTGTCGAAGTCGTGCGAAAATTGCCAGAAATTCTGAAAATTCGCAAAGGTTTGGTTGCAGATATGCTGCGCATCAGACCCGATGTGTTTATTGGTATTGATGCACCTGATTTTAATTTGGGTGTGGCTAAAAAATTAAAAGAAGCAGGCATTAAAACCATCCATTATGTCAGTCCATCTATTTGGGCTTGGCGACCAGAACGTGTGCACAAGATTGTTAAAGAAGTGCATGAAGTATTGTGTCTATTTCCAATGGAGCCAGCACTTTATCATGCTGCGGGTGGACGAGCGACGTATGTTGGTCACCCAATGGCACAAACCATGCCAGTGATGGTTGATAAAGCAGCGATGCGTGCACGTCTAAAACTGGATGATGATATTCCTGTGTTTACCATTATGCCAGGTAGTCGGGTGAGTGAGATTGAATTCATGGCACCCATTTTTTTGCAAGCAGCAGAGATGATTTGGCGAGAATACCCCAATAGCCAATTTTTATTACCTGTGGCAACTGCTGCAACCCGAGATAAACTGCTTGCCATTTTAGAGCATGATGCTTATCGAAAAATGCCAATACGTTTATTATCCGCTCATGCGGATTTGGCTTGCGTTGCATCCGATGTGGTCTTGGTGACCAGTGGCACAGCAACATTGGAAGTGGCTTTGTGTAAACGGCCCATGGTCATTAGCTATAAGATTGCCAAATTAACGTATTGGTGGGTAAAACGAAAAATCAAAGTGCCTTTTGTGGGTTTGCCCAATGTCTTATTGAATCGCATGGCTGTCCCCGAACTGTTGCAAGACAATGCCACGCCCCATCAATTGGCAGAGGCAATGTTGACTTGGTATCGGAATCCAGAAAGTATTGCTGCATTGGAACAAGAATTTACCGATTTACACGGGGTGTTAAAACAAGATACATCCCGCTTGGCAGCTGCTGCGGTATTGGAGATGGTGAATGGCAAATAAAATATTAATCGCTGGCGTTGATGAGGCAGGGCGTGGTCCCTTGGTGGGCAGTGTGTTTGCGGCTGCGGTGATTTTGCCTGAACAATATGACTTACCTGATTTAACAGATTCAAAGAAGTTATCTGAAAAAAAACGAGATGCCTTGGCCATTTTGATTAAAGAGCAAGCCATTGCTTATTGTGTGGCTCAAGCTTCAGTTTTGGAAATCGAAAAATTAAATATTTTGCATGCAACCATGTTGGCTATGCATCGGGCAGTACAAGGTTTGGATCGAGCACCTGAAATGGTTTTGATTGATGGCAATCGCATACCAAAAGATTTGGGCATCGCCGCAGAAGCAGTGGTTAAAGGTGATTTAAAACACGCTTGTATTTCTGCTGCTTCTATTTTGGCTAAAACCAGTCGTGATGCTCAAATGTATGCCTTGGATTTACAACATCCTGAATATGGCTTTGCCAAGCACAAAGGCTACGGCACAGCACAACACTTGGCTGCTTTGGCTGAATACGGTGCATTGCCTGAACACCGTGCAGCCTTTGCGCCGGTGAAGTTGGCGCTACAAGGTAGTTTATTGTAACCGCTTTCGTTTTGGTGGTTTTCGTAAAAATAAAAATGTACTGAATCCCAATAATAAAATTGCAGCCATGGTAATGACAACATGAAAGCCACTTAATGGGTTGAATTGTTGACCCAATATGGCCATGGCACTACCAAAAATAGCAATTCCCAAAGTCATGCCTGTTTGGCGTAAAGTATTCATGAGGGCGGAGGTGATATTGGCATCTTGAGGTGC
>JASLDB010000224.1 GCA_030151665.1 Neisseriaceae bacterium | reverse complement strand
TTATTCGTAGTTATCAATGCTTGGGCAAGAGCAAATGAGGTTGCGGTCGCCATAAACATCATCCACGCGGTTTACGCTAGGCCAGAATTTGTGGTTGCGGATGTAATCCAATGGATAAACTGCTTCTTCACGGCTATAGGCATGGTTCCATTCGCCAGCAATGTTTTCGGCTGTGTGAGGCGCATTGACCAATGGATTGTCGTCCGCTGGCCATTCGCCATTTTGAACTTTCAAGGCTTCTACTTTGATTTGTTTCATCGCAGCGATAAAGCGGTCTAGTTCAGCTTTGCCTTCTGATTCAGTTGGCTCAATCATTAAGGTGCCAGCCACAGGGAATGACATGGTTGGTGCATGGAAACCATAGTCCATTAAGCGTTTGGCGATATCCACTTCGGTGATACCACTTTCGGCTTTCAATGGACGCAAGTCAATAATGCATTCATGTGCCACACGGTCATTTTGACCAGTGTAAAGTACAGGGTAATCGTCACCCAATTGGGCGGCAATATAGTTAGCATGCAATAGTGCTGATTCAGTGGCTTGACGCAAACCATTGCCACCCATCATGGTAATGTACATCCAAGTAATCGGCAAAATGCTAGCACTACCATAAGGTGCAGCAGAGACTGCAGTCATGCCATTTTGTGCGGTTACCACTGGAGAAACCACATTGCTAGACATAAATGGTGCTAGGTGAGATTTCATGCCAATAGGACCCATGCCTGGGCCGCCACCGCCATGAGGGATACAGAAGGTTTTGTGCAAGTTCATGTGCAATACGTCTGCGCCCACTTCAGCTGGCTGCATGATTGCCACTTGGGCATTCATGTTTGCGCCGTCCATGTACACTTGACCACCATGGGCATGAATAATGTCGCAAATTTCACGAATACTGGCTTCAAATACACCGTGTGTAGATGGGTAAGTAATCATGATGGCACATAGATTGTCTTTGTGTTCGGCTGCTTTGGCACGTAAATCATCCATGTCCACGTTACCATGGTCATCGGTGTTCACGACAACCACTTGCAAGCCTGCCATAATGGCGGTTGCTGGGTTGGTACCGTGTGCAGAGCGAGGAATCAAGCAAATATTACGATGGCCTTGACCTTGGGCTGCTTGGTAACGGCGAATCACCACCATACCTGCATATTCACCACTGGCACCAGAATTTGGCTGCATTGAAATCGCATCAAAACCAGTAATGGCTTCCAATTGTTTTTCCAAGCCTTGAATCATGTCCACATAGCCTTTAACTTGTTCAGTTGGGGCAAATGGGTGAACGTGGGCAAATTCTTTCCAAGTGATTGGAATCATTTCTGCCGTGGCATTTAATTTCATGGTGCAACTGCCCAATGAAATCATGCTGCGGTTCATCGCCAAATCTTTGTCTTCCAAAGATTTTAGGTAACGCAACATTTCATGTTCAGTGTGATGGCTATTGAATACTGGGTGAGTCAAGATGGCTTCTTGACGCAATAAACCTGCTGGCAATACCGATTTGGCTTCGCTAGGCAATTGACCTGCTTTACCAGTGAAGAACGATACCAAGTCAGCAAAGTCTTGTGCTGAGGTTTCTTCATGGAATGCCACAGATACTTGGGTATCATTTACCAAACGCAAGTTGTAACCTGCTGCCAATGCCGCTTCGTAAACGGCTTGGGTATTGGCACCTGTGTTAACCATCACGGTATCAAAGAATGTTTCATGAGCAACGGTTAAACCGGCTGCTTTAACCGCATCAGCAAAAGCCACTGCCAAAGCATGAATACGGTTGGCAATGCGTTTAATGCCTTCTGGGCCATGGTAAACAGCATACATACCCGCTAAGTTAGCCAATAATACTTGTGATGTACAAATATTTGAATTGGCTTTTTCACGACGAATATGTTGCTCACGTGTTTGCAATGCCATGCGTAAAGCAGTTTTGCCATTGGCATCCACAGAAACACCGATAATGCGACCTGGGGCTGAGCGTTTTACTTTGTCTTGGAATGCAAAATAAGCAGCATGAGGACCACCAAAGCCCATTGGTACGCCAAAGCGTTGGGTATTGCCTAATGCAATATCAGCGCCCATGCTAGCAGGGGATTTTAATACCACTAAGCTCATTACGTCTGCTGCGACGGTAGCAATAGCACCTTTGGCTTTAACTTCAGCAATCACATTGCTTAAATCAACCACATCGCCTTCAACACCAACGTACTGGAAGAATGCACCAAAATAATCTCCTTTGGCTGCATCGGCTAAATCGCCAACAACCAATTCAAAGCCGAAGTATTCAGCGCGGGTTTTCATCACATCCAAGGTTTGTGGGTAAACACGGTTATCAACAAAGTATTGGTTGGATTTTGATTTACCAATGCGCTTAGACATAGCCATGGCTTCAGCAGCAGCAGTGGCTTCATCCAAAAGCGATGCGCCAGCAACTTCTAAACCAGATAAATCAATACACACTTGTTGGAAATTCAACAATGCTTCTAAACGACCTTGCGCCACTTCGGCTTGGTAAGGCGTATAAGCCGTGTACCAACCTGGGTTTTCTAATACGTTGCGCACAATGACATTGGGCAAACGAGCAGGGTAGTAACCCATGCCAATATAGCTTTTGTTAACAGTGATATTATCTGCCAAGGCACGCAATTTGGCCAAAGCGTCGGCTTCGCTAATGCTTTGTGGCAAATTCAAAGCACCAGGCATGCGAACGCTTGCTGGTACGGTTTGCTCGATAAAATCAGCCATGTCTTTGGCACCAACGGTGGCTAGCATAGCGGCTTTTTGCTCATCATTGCTGCCAACATGGCGACCAATGAATTCATCTGCATTGAATAAGTCGTTAAAACTCATTGTCTCTTCCTTTGATTAACAAACATTCAAGCCAATTGGCTTGTGTGTGAAAAGGTTGTGTGGCGTACCCATTTGGGCAAGTCACGGCA
Source organism: Neisseriaceae bacterium (assembly GCA_030151665.1). Taxonomy (GTDB): domain Bacteria; phylum Pseudomonadota; class Gammaproteobacteria; order Burkholderiales; family Neisseriaceae; genus JASLFS01. The sequence continues at coordinate 15,739 of JASLDB010000224.1, read as the reverse complement.
TACGATTTGCTATCAACTGCTATGGGCTCAAGCTTCTTGACTTGTATACCATGCAGGTGCTTGTTGCAAAACTTGTGCATAAATCGGGCAATTTTCATCATGGGCACCAGCCAAGAAGCCAGAACTCATTAGAAATTCATTCACAATCTCACCACCAACAAATTTAAAGTGTTGTTTAAACAGTTTGACCCATTTGTCTTTGCTTAATGGGTGGTGTGCTAGTAACCAAGCTTTAAATGAACCAAATTCTTTTTGTAATAACAGAATTTGTTGGGCATTGTGAATGGCAGCATTGATTTTTAAGCGATTGCGAATAATGCCTTTGTTACTCATTAAGCGATTAAAATCGTCTTCAGTAAAAGCAGCCACTTTGGCAATATCAAATTGGGCATAGGCTTCACGAAAAGCCGTTTGCTTATTCAAGATGGTTTGCCAACTTAAACCTGCTTGGTTGATTTCCAAGACCAAACGGCAAAATAATTCGTTGTCATCGATAATGGGAAAACCATATTCAACGTCATGGTAGTGACGATGAACATTATCGGCTTCTTCAATGGTGGCAACGTATTCGCAATAACTCATGGAATGCCTTAGTAAAAATGCCTCAATATTGAGAACAACATTGAGGCATTGATTGATTAGCCGATTTCAGCAGCGTATTGTTCTGCGTTCATCAAACCATCTAAATCAGCGGCATTGTCTGGTTTAATGCGGAAGAACCAACCTTCACCATATGGATCAGTGTTAGCCATTTCAGGTGCATCAACCAATGCATCGTTAATCGCAACAACAGTGCCTGCGATTGGGCTATTGACATCAGAAGCGGCTTTAACAGATTCAACCACACCAGCTTGGTCATCTGCTGCAAATGCAGCATCAATTTCTGGCAATTCAACGAATACGATGTCACCCAATAATTCTTGGGCATGTTCAGTAATACCAACAGTTACAGTGCCGTCAGCTTCTAGGCGCAACCATTCGTGGCTTTCAACATATTTCAAATCGCTAGGGATATTGCTCATGGGTTCTCTCCAGTTGATAGATGCAATGCTGTGCTCACACAATGTGGCACAGCCTATATAGATACAAAATTAATCGAATTGTTTTTGACCATTGCGCACAAATGGCAACTTAATAATGCGCACATCGGTCAAGGTACCACGGATATCGACTTGTGCTGTGCTCTCTGTGGCTTTGGGCACACGAGCGATACCGATAGATAATTTTAAAGAAGGTGAGAAAGTGCCACTGGTCAAAACGCCAGTGCCAACACCTGGAACCGTTACTTCCATGCCTTCACGCAATACGCCACGGCTTTCTAGTACGATACCCACTTGTTTAACAGCAATACCATTGGCTTTTTGCTCAGCCAAAGGGGCTTTACCAATAAAGTCACGATCATCGCTCCAAGCAATGGTCCAACCCATGCCTGCTGCCAATGGACTGGTTTCTTCGTTCATGTCATGACCATATAAGTTCATGCCAGCTTCCATGCGCAAGGTGTCACGAGAACCCAGACCACAAGGATTTACTCCTGCTTGTTGCAATTGAGCAAAAAATTCATTGGCAGCTTCGGCTGGCAAAATCACTTCCACGCCATCTTCACCGGTATAGCCTGTGCGAGCCACAAACCATTTGTCGCCCATGTCGGCACCTTGGAATGGTTTAAGGTCAGCTACGGTTGCTTGCCACTCAGGTTTAACATTGCATAATTTGGCAATGGCTTGAGGACCTTGTACAGCTAACATAGCCAAATCGCTGCGAGGGCTTAATTGCACCGCAAAATCTTGGCTGGTTTTAACAAAATGAGCGCTGTCTTTTTCGCGTGTTGCGGCATTGGATACAATGCGGTATTCAGTGGCTTCTTCGTTCATCAAGTAAACGATTAAGTCATCGATAACACCAGCATCGCTATTGAGCATGGGTGAGTACAAAGCTTTACCAACGATTTTTAATTTATCAACGTCATTGGCCAATAGGTATTGTAACCAAGCTTTGGCGCCTTCGCCTTTCACATCGGTAATGGCCATGTGTGAAACGTCAAACATACCAGCATCAGTGCGAACGAATTCGTGTTCTTTGATTTGTGAACCATAATGGATGGGTAGGTTCCAACCCGAGAAATCAACCAGCTTACCGCCAGCATCTACGTGTGATTGGTAAAAAGGGGTTTTTAAAGGTTCACTCATATTGCTTCTCCATAGAATAAGGGCTCCTTTGCACATGGCAAAAGTTTTCCCCCTATCTGTCCTGCAACCTGAGATTTTCGAGCTTAAAGCCCTTTTCCCCTTCGGTGGGTGCCATTGAGCACCACTCTCCAGATGTGACCATTTTCACTAGTTTTTGGGTTTTGCAGTCCTGAGACCTGAGCGATTTAAGGGTTTTTGCGCCTTCGGTGTGCATGTTGGGGTGAAAACCAATTCCATGCCCTCTCCTGCAAAACGCAGTCATTATCGCTGTAACTTTGATATTTTGGCAAGCAAATTTATGGACACGATTCACTTTTTTTGAAAAAAACCTATTTTTTTGATTTTATTATGAAAAATTTGAAATTCTATATGAATAAAATGAAATTAGCACTGAATGTAGGGTTCTTATCGGTCACTGAATGAAGAACATGAAATACATTGAATACCATTTATCTATTTGTAAATGGTAAAGGTATATGTGTTTATGGTGTGCAATACCCTATTTTTTTCAAATACAAAAATAATCTGGCTATGATTTAGAACAGTATTTGCATTGGTGGCAATTATCTGTTTAAACAGCACAATATTGCGCACTAATGATGCTATTTGTATTTTTAAATAAAGTATGGTTTGATGAAGATTATCATGTCAATTTTTGCAAAATGACATGATTATTGATTAAGTAAAGCACCATTTTATAATTGGTATAACCCTTTTAATCACAATGTCGTTTGTGATAGCCCTTTGCTGGGTTGTTTCGTCATACGGAATTGGTATGAAAAAATAGCAATAAAATAATGTTTTTAGTGCAAATTTGATAATAAACTATGCTATATTGCCATTTATTGATAAAAAAACAATAAATCCCAAATTACGAAATAACTTTGTCTCAAAAGGAAGATGCAATTTACTGATATTGATTGTGGCGAGTTTCATCACCAATCACCATATATAACAGAGGGAAAATATTTTGAATACGCTAGTTTTAGATAAAACAGATCTTAAAATTTTACAAGTTCTACAAGAAAATGGTCGCCTGACCAATGTGGAATTGTCTGAACGTGTTGCTTTGTCGCCTTCACCTTGTTTACGTCGTCTAAAGCAATTAGAAGATGCTGGTGTGATTCAACAGTATGCAGCTTTGTTAAGCCCGGCAAAAATTGGTTTGGGTTTGCAGGCTTTTATTCGCGTTACAGTGGATAAAGCAGGCGACAGCCGTGCTAAATTTGATGAAGTGGTTCAAACTTGGCCAGAAATCTTAAGTTGCTTTGCTTTAACAGGTGAAACAGACTATATGTTGCATGCTTTTTTTGTCGACATGGCTGATTTCTCTCATTTTGTGCTAGATACCTTGTTGTCACAAACGGGAGTACAAGATGCCAAATCCAGCTTTGTGCTAAAAGAGATTAAAGCGACAACAGCTTTGCCATTGCGACACTTGCACAGTGAAGTTTAAATAACCGTTATATACAGCCTGTGGATAAAATTACCCACAGGTTTTTTTGTGCCTATTGGTGTTATGATGTGTATCATTGATTGAACCACGAGATAACAATATGTACACCAATATTCCTGTCAATCGCAGCGGTTTGTTGCGCGTTTCACCGATTCATGAAATTTATTGGGAAGAGTCGGGCAATCCCAATGGCAAGCCTGTTATTTTTTTACATGGTGGTCCTGGCGGCGGTACATCACCTGCCAGTCGTGGTTTCTTCAACCCAAGTTTGTATCGAATTATCCAGATAGATCAACGTGCGTGTGGTCAATCTTTGCCACATGCTTGTGTTGAAGACAATACCACGTGGGACTTGGTTGCTGATATTGAAAAAGTACGCGACATGTTGGGTATTGATCAATGGATGGTATTTGGAGGCTCATGGGGTAGCACATTGAGTTTGGTTTATGCACAAACTTATCCACAGCATGTAAGTGAGTTAATACTGCGAGGCATTTATTTGTGCCGCCAATCCGAAATTGATTGGTTATACGAAGGTGGTGCTGCCAATGTTTTCCCAGAAGCATGGGATGCTTTTTATGACTTTATTCCACAGCATCTGCAAGACAATATGGTGAAAGCCTACCACCATTATTTATTTGATGAATCGGTGTCAGAAGCCAATCGTTTAGAAGCTGCGCGTCGTTGGTCAGTGTGGGAGGCCAATGTGAGTTACTTGCATAAAAATGATGCAGCGATTAACGAGAATGACGATGGTCATTTTGCCCTTGCCTTTGCTCGCATTGAAAACCATTATTTTTATCACAGTGCTTGGTTGGATGAACAAACCGCTATTTTGCAAAATATCGATAAAATTCGCCACATTCCCACCATTGCCATCCAAGGGCGATACGATATGTGTACTCCTTATACCAGTGCTTGGGATTTGAAAAAAGCATTCCCAGAAATGGACTTGCGTGAAGTGTTAGCAGGGCATTCTGCCATGGATCCAATGATGAGTGCTGCATTGGTAGCGGCAACAGACGAATGGGCGAAGCGCTAAGGTATTTAATCCATTCACCCATAAAAAAGCTGCCCATGATGATTGGGTAGCTTTTTTTGATTATATTTGCAATAAAACAATGCCGATGACAATCAGGCCAATGCCCGAGAGTCCACGCCGACCGAGGCGAGAATTGAATAAGAATCGGTCTAACAAGACGGTGCCCAAGACACCTAAGCTACCCCAAGCGGAGTAGGCAATCCCCAAAGGGATATCACGAACCACAAAACTCAATAGCACAAAAGCCAAGCTAATAGAGGCTAAGCCGACCAAACCCCAAGCAACTTTTTTAAAGCCGTTAGAACGTTTAATACAGTAACAAGCCACAATGTCTAGTGAAGCTGAGCCAATTAATAAACTCACTGGAATCCACATTACATCACCTCTTGCATGGGTGGTGCAGCTTCTTTTTGGGGATTGCCTTGTTTATTTCTGCCTTTATCAAAGGTTACCAATAAAAGGCCAGTCATCATTAAGCCAATGGCCAAAGTTTGGGTAGTGGTTAAGTATTCACCGAAGAATACGGCACCACAAATGCCAATTAAAAACAAACCCAGCCCTTCCCAAATCGCATATGACACCGCCAATGGAATGCGGATAACAGCGCGGGAAAAAGCATAAAACGATAATGAAATTAAGAATGCCATGGCTATATAGCCCAATAGCGGTGAATGAGTGGCAGCATATTTCATGCCAATGGTGCTCAATACTTCAGCCAATACAGCCAAAGCCAACATAAACCAGTAGTACATATTTCCTCCGAATTTATTTAAATGTCATGTTGACAGATTTTAATATTCAAACAATCAAAAGTGGATTGTTCTAAAGGGGGAAATCGACGCTAGAGACCGCTACACCACTCTAATTCGAGTAGGCAAGGTAAAGAAGAATAGATGGAATGATTAAAAAAATTGAAATAACTATGCTCGAATCGATGCATAAAAAATGTATGAACAACATACCCTATGTAATAAACACATTATCAGTATAGCAAAGCGGTTGAAAAATAACCAATTAATTTTTTGTGACGGTCAAAGTATTGATGATAATCGTGTGGTTAGGTGAAAAAATTCGGTTACAATACTGACTTCATGACAAGAAAGTACCTGTAAGATGACAAGCCCAATTTCTGATGATGTGGTGATTGCCAATACCAAAGCTTGGTTAGAAAAAGCCGTTATTGGCTTAAATTTATGCCCTTTTGCTAAAGCAGTTTACATAAAAAATCAAATCCGAATTACCGTTAGCCACGCCAAGCATTTGGATGCGTTTTTGGAAGATATTGATAGGGAATTTGATTATTTAAAAAATTGTGAGCAAGCTGAAACGGAAACCAGTTTACTGGTACATGCCAGTTTGTTTGATGATTTTTTTATCTTTAATGACATGTTAGACATTGTGGACGATATGATTGTGGAACATGGTGTTGAAGGCGTTTGGCAGATTGCCCCTTTTCATCCGCGTTTTCAATTTGAGGGCACTGATGAAAATGACATTGGTAATTACACCAATCGCTCACCATACCCCACTTTGCACTTTATTCGTGAAGATGGTATTGCAGATGCCATGAAGAACTTCCCCGATGCGGCAACCATTTTTGAGCGCAACATTGAGAAATTACAAGCCATGGGTCATGAAGGTTGGGATGCGCTGGGTTTGAAAAAATAGATTAAAAGCATCAAAAATATCAGGAAAATATTCGATGACTGAATTGATTCGGCCACAATTGTCTTTACCCAATAATGGGCAAAAACTGTTGTTGCATTCTTGTTGTGCGCCTTGTTCTGGAGAGGTGATGGAAGCCATGGTGGCATCTCATATTGATTTCACCATTTATTTTTACAACCCCAATATTCACCCATTAAAAGAATATGAGATTCGCAAAGAGGAAAACATTCGCTTTGCTGAAAAATTCAATATTCCCTTCATTGATGCGGATTACGACAAGGACAATTGGTTTTTGCGGGCACGTGGTATGGAGATGGAGCCTGAGCGGGGCATTCGCTGTACCATGTGTTTTGATATGCGTTTTGAGCGAGCGGCTTTGTATGCTCATGAAAATGGTTTTGATGTTTTAACCAGTTCATTGGGCATTTCTCGTTGGAAAAATATGCAACAAATTAATGATTGTGGTTTGCGTGCTGCGCAAAAATACCCGAATTTAAGTTATTGGGATTACAACTGGCGTAAAGGCGGTGGTTCTGCTCGGATGATTGAAATCAGTAAGCGAGAGGCATTTTATCAACAAGAATATTGTGGTTGTGCATACTCGTTGCGAGACAGCAATCACCATCGTAAAAGCCAAGGGCGAGCCCCGATTAAATTGGGGGTTTTGTATTATCAGCAAGATGATGACAAAGCCAAATAAAAAAGAGCGACCCAGTCGCTCTTTTTTATTTTAACAACCAAGATCGGTTTTTTTCTTTTGAAAAAACTCATTGGCTTGGCGACAGGCGGTGGTGGCTGCCTCATAATCCATGCCCCTCCAATCGCTCATTGAATTATTCAAGGTTTCTTGAAATTGGTCAGCAGTCTCACGGTTGGTGCTAGCAATTTGATTAATGCACTGGCTCATGTTTTCCATATAGGCTGTGCAATCTGTTGGAAAGCCAGATTTGGCTTCAAAAGTATTGTGTTCTTCTTGTGCGTTAGGCATTGCATCACTGGCGGTGTCTGGCATTTCTGATACAGGGGAAGAGGCAATAGCGGATGCTGGCTCCGCTGTTTTAGCTGGCTGTTGAGGAAGGGAAATTTCTTCTTCCTCGGCACAAGCACTTAAACCCAGTGATAGGCTGATTAATAATGGTAGACATAATTTTTGAACAGACAACATGGTGTTTTCCCTTTTTTGTTTTAATATGAATCAACACATTATGAACAAGGTGATGACCAAAGACCAAGCAAATTATGCAAAAAATGGTTAAAATTTATTTATGACTAATGAATATGTTGGTATTGTGCCAATATATGTGGATTTAATATTTATTACATGGAAAATTCTGCTTTGTTATATAGATAACAAAGCAGAATCGTGGTTAAGATTTTTGACAATTGTTATTGGTTAAATACCACGGTTTTGTTGCCATCAACAATAATACGGTCTTCCAAATGCCAACGCACAGCGCGTGATAAAACATTTCGCTCCACATCTTCACCCAATTCGCGTAAGTCTTGTACGCTGTAATCATGGCTCACCCGTTTAACATCTTGTTCAATAATAGGACCTTGGTCTAAATCGGCGGTGACATAATGGGCTGTTGCACCAATGAGTTTCACACCTTTATCATAGGCTTGTTGATAAGGATTGGCACCGACAAATGCTGGCAAGAAAGAATGGTGAATATTGATGATTTTCATGTTCCAATCTTTTACCATGTCCTCACTGAGAATTTGCATATAGCGAGCCAAAATCAATAAATCATTGCCTTGCATAATTTGGTGGATTTCAGCTTCTGCTTGGGCTTTGTTGTCAGGTGTAACTTTGACCACAGAATACGGAATACCAAAACCTTCAACAGCAGTACGCAAATCTTCGTGGTTGCTCACAACATGGGTGATGTCGCAAGGTAGTAAACCTCGAGCATGGCGCCACAATAAGTCCAATAAGGCATGGTCAAATTTTGACACCAAAATCCCCACTTTTTTAACATCACTAACACGGCTTAAACGCCATTGCATGTGATAGCGTTCACCAACATTGGCAATAAAAGTGCTTTTGAGTTGTTCGAACTTTTCAGGTAGATTGGCTAGTTCAAATTCAACACGCATGAAATAGCGACCACCTTGGGCTTCTGTGGTGTATTGCGCTAAATTGGTGATATTGGCACCGTGGTGGTATAAAAAGCCTGATACGGCTTGGACAATTCCTGCCCTGTCTTCGCAGGTAATTAATAATCTTGCTGTATTATCGGTACTCATGTGGATTCGTTGTTTTTCTTATGGCGAGGTTAATCAAAAATAGTGCAATTGACCATTGTAACGGCAATTTTTGCCTTTTTGAAAGATAGTTTGTATACAAAAGATGTGCGAGCATTGTTTTGCACAGTTTTGTACATGGGCATTGTATTCTAAACAAAACTAATTTAGAATAAGTTAAATTAGAAAGTTCTAATATATGCAAGAGATGAAAGAAAAAGCCACGTTGGTGGCCAATATATACAAAGTACTCAGTAACCCCAATCGTTTATTGATTCTGTGTTTATTAATTGAAAAAACAGAAATGAGCGTGGGTGAAATTGCTTTAAACATGCAATTGGCACAATCACCTTTGTCACAGCATTTAAAAATCATGCGAGAGCAAGGGTTTGTGAGTAGCCGCAAAGAGGGTTTAACGGTGTATTACCGCATTAGCGATAATAGAATCCAAGCGTTAATGGCCTTAACCAAACAACTGTATTGTGAGTAAATAACATGAAAACCATTACCTATCAAGTTGCACAGGATATGATGAAAGACGGAGCTGTTTTAATTGATATCCGTGCCTTAGATGAATTTAACCGTGAACACATTGCTGGCGCTGTTTGTATGGGTCATTTGGGTTTGCGTGACCAACAACAATATGCCAATCAACAGGTTATTTTTTATTGCTTGTCAGGAATGCGTACACAGAGCCAAAAAAATCAGTTGGCTAATTTGCCTTGTCAGGAAGCATTTATTTTAGAAGGTGGTTTGAAGGCTTGGCAAAGCGTGGGCTTGCCAACGGTTGCTGATAGTAAACAGCCGTTGCCACTACAACAGCAAGTACAAATTGGTGCAGGTAGTTTGATTATATTTGCCATGCTATTCGGCTATTTTATCCACCCAGCGTTCTTTTTGATTGCTGTTTTTGTGGGTAGTGGTTTGGTGTTTGCTGGGTTGACTGGATTTTGTGGCATGGCAATTTTATTGATGAAAATGCCGTGGAATAAACATTTACAAGGCAGTGGTCAAAAAAGTTGTTCAATTGAATAGCATGATTAAAAAATCCACAGCGTGATTGGCTGTGGATTTTTGAGTGGCTGATGAAAATGATTTAGTGGATCTCTTTCCAGCTTAAGCGTTTTAATATGTTGTTCTCTTGGCATTTAGGACCAACGATATTTTTGATGCTCATGCCACCGGTGGTGTCATTCACAATAATTTTGCTGTTGGTATCTTTGGTACAGCTGTTGCTTAATGGCTTGAGTTGACCCAATTTCTCATCTTCACCAACGGAGCGCATGCTGCCATCAGGGGTGTAAGATTTCTCATTATTTTGCTGGATAATGGTGAAGTTACTTAAGCCAGTGTATTTTTGACCATTGGCAAAATAATCATTTAATTGAACCAATTGATTATTCACTGTAAATTCAATGCGAGAATCTTTTTTGGTTAAGCCACCACCATTTTTGGTATTGATGGCAATCACCCAGCTTTGTGAATCACTTTTAATGGTTTGTGTTGTTGAGACACAAACGTCATTTGTGTTGTCGTTATTACCATTATCTGTATTGTCCTCATTGTCATAAATGCGAGTATTGAATACGACTGTTTCTAAGAACATGCCAGGCGCAGTGGTAACACGCTCACCATCATTGGTGCTGCTATTTGAAAAGCCCAGATTAATAAACCAGCCTTTGTGTTGCTCACTGAGTTGATGATTGCTTAAGTAGCGAAAACTTTCGCTGCCGATTTTTTTGGTCGTAAAGGTTTGTTCTAGTAAATCAGTTGTTCCCACGACAGTATCATTTTTGTTGATATCATCATAAATACCCACAATGCGCTGACCTTTGACACTGGTAAGGTCTTGTTGATAAAGATCGGTGCCTGTACCAAAGGTAACAATGTATTTATCAGCAATTTTTTTGCCATTTTCTTTTTCAATGCGAGAAATGGCAGGAGCTGCGGTAATGGGTTGGTTTGGATCGCCTTTGTAAACCAAATGAACAGACCACAAACTGGGGTCTTTTGCGCGTAAATCAAAGCGGTATAGATTACCATCATAGCTACCTGCATAAACAACATCGACAATGCCATCAAAATTGGAATCGACAAGCAATGGTGTTGATAAACCCAGGTGTGAATCAGGTGCAATCAGTTTGCGAATCAAATCACCTGATCGGTATTGATCATTTAAGCTGCTATTGCCAGCCAAGCCAGCATCAGCACCCAAGGCATCATGAATATACAACGCAGCTTCTATTTTGGATGGGCTGTTATAACCATTGGCTAAAAAAGTGGCGTAGCGAACATGTTGTTGCAACATCAAAGATTCATCATTGCGATCAACTGATACTCGACCAATTTGTGGTGTGCTCACGGTATAACCCAATTGGTTGTTTTCACCTTTACTGGTTTCAAACAAAGGCACTGTTTTGGGCCAGCTTGATACATTGGTTTCAATACCCACATCATCGCCTGTGCCAATATTTTTACCTGATACATTGAGTGCAAACATACCACGTGCACCTTGACCCATATTGCCAGCCAAGAAACTTTGTTTGACGTTATTTTTATTGGGGGCTGTTGTGCGAATGCTAATGCCACCATTCATTAAAAACGCATGACTATTGGTATTTTTGTCATTGCCATAATGGGCATTGGCCAATCTTTTGTATTGTTTGGCAACAGTTTCTTGGTCATCTATGCTGTGTCGTTGCATCGACATGGGCAAATAGTTGAATGCTAGGCGATATGGGCTTGCATTACTATCTGTTGCATTTTGGGTATTTTTAAAAATATACAGCATGCCATCATTGGCGGAGGTGACAAGATACTCTGCTCTTTTATTTAGGGGGTTGGCATCACCAAATGCCAAAATAGGGTTATCAATGATGTCACCAATTTGTCTGTCTTTGTCTAGTCGCACACGATAAGGGATGTCGGAGCGCACACTTTTGCCATATTGTTCAATTATGGCATCGGTTTTGCTGCGAGTTAACCAAGGCAATAATGCTTCTTTCCATTCATTTTTGCCTGAGCTATTGGCATTGCTGATACCAAAAAATTCATTATTCAATTGTAGGTTCTCTAACAATTGATAGTTACCATTGGCACTGGTTAAAATATTGCGTTTGCTTGGGAATTCAGCATTATTCCAGACTTTGGTGTTGACCATATTGGTTGTGGGGTCAATTTTATAAAAGCGCAATTGGCTGGCCCAGCTACCAGTGTCTAGTGTTGCCGATGCTGCTAAACCATCAATTGAATTGGTGCTCACAGCAGGCGCAGCCACTGAGTAGGCCTCAATTTTGCCAACTTGATTGTCTTCGCTTACGCTATTAAAAATTTGATCGAAGGCATCCGTGAGCTTTTGACTGTCCTCTGCCATGATGAACTTATCATCCGTTGAGGCTGTTTTGGTTAAGTAGTTTCGGCCATAATAACTGATGCCAGTACCAAAACCAATGGTATAGGTTGTGACAGTTTGTGGGGGAAAAGCAGTGTCATCCCATGATTGACCAGCAGCATCGGTGCCCCCTACTTTAATATCACGATACGTTAGTATGTCACGAGTGTATCGACCCAAGTTATTAGCACTCATCATATTGTTATCACCTGGTATTTTTACCTTCGCCGTAGATAACGGATAGGTAATATAAGTACCATAACTCGTAAAATATGTTGGGATATTCATCTCATGGTGTTTAAGATTTCCACTGTATGCATCACCATCCGACATGAAAATGACATAAGACTTTTGGCAGCGATATTGGAAGGAGCTTAGCAAGTCTGGTGTGAACCTCATGTAACCAGCAGTAGACGGTGTTAGGCCATTGAGCTGAATTTTATTAATAAAGTTTATGGCATTTATCCAGTTATCTTTATCTTCATATGTTTTTGGAAATGGAAATTGTCTCCCAAGACCATTTATTGTATAAACCGCCCAACGCATATCATCTTGGTAACGCTTAACAATATCGCTCAAAACTTTTTTGGTTACATCTAGGCGTGAAGGACCAGAACATGGGTAGCTGCCATCAGGGCATGCCACCATACTGCCTGAGTCATCAATATACAATAAGACATTAGGCTTGGCGCCACCACTACTGATAACTTTCACTTCACTTTGCAAATGCAATGGTGCATAAGGAAAGGGTGATTGATTGGCAAAAGACGTGTGTGAAAACACACCTAGCAGCAAAGCTGTTAGGATTTTTAATTTTTTATTATTCATATCGTATTTTTTATGTAAGTTAAGTATCTTTGGTTGCCAGAATAAAACATCTTATGTGGCTATTTATGTTACTTATCATGGAACTTTATAAAAAAATAGTCAAATCAATGGTATAAAAAATAAAAAATAAAAATATGACTTAAATCAAATTATTCTGTATGGCTTATTGGAACTAATTTTGGCTTACTTTATTATGCCATTGTAATTTGTAAATTTGAAACAGTTTTAATGGTAATAATAAAAACATAGAATTAATTAATAAAAATTAACAAATTTAACGCATTATTGGTTATTTAATAGCAATACATATTAAATAAATACTAAGCATTCACATAATGGAATATTTGGTGATGTAGATATATTAAAAATATACTGACTTTTTTAAATGTCATTTGAATGAAATTTTATTTTCAAAATTAAATTAGGGTGATTTTGTCATTAATTTATAATGGATTAACACCCATATTGGGTAAGAAAAACCTGTTATCACCCAAAACATAAGAATGGCAAAATAATCGTCATAACATTTAGGGTGTATTGGGCTTGGGAGCGACATAATAATTAGAACCGACTATCCCAAATGAATAAATCATTAGAGTGGTCGGTATTGGATGATGGATCAATTATTTAGTAAAGCTCTTTCCAGCTTTTTCGTTTGAGAGTTGCTTTGTTTTGTGCACCCTTGAGTTTGTAAATACTAAAGCCACCAGTGGTGTCATTGATGATGATTTTACTATTATTGGTTTGATTAAAGCCTTTGGTGGTGAGTTGATTCAATTTATCGTCCTCACCCACAGAGCGCATGGTGCCATCGATGGTATAAGATTTGTGATTATTGGCTTCGATAATCGAATAATTGCTCAGACCAGAGTATTTTTGTCCATTGGCAAAAAATTCTTTGTCTTTCACCACAGTGTTATTGGCTGTAAATTCAATTCGAGCATCTTTGCTAGTCAATGCACCACCATTTAATACATTCAATGCCATGATCCAACTTTGTGCATCACTTTTAACGGTCTTGGTGGTGGCTTTGCACACATCCAAGTCATGGTTGTTGCTGCTATTGCTTTCGGTCACTTCATTGTTATAAATGCGTGAAGAGAAAACGACTGTTTTCATGAACATATTGGGGGCGGTCGTCACCCGTTCACCATTACTGGATTGTTGATTCAAGGTGCCCAAATTAATAAACCAGCCTAGGTGTTGTGGCTCCAAGCTATGGTTGCTAGCAAAACGAAACTCCTTGCCATCCACTTTGGTGATGGTTAAGGTTTGTTCTAAGAGTTGGCTTTGACCATATACTGTCGATTTTTGGTTGATATCATCATAGATGCCAATAAAACTTTGCTGGGTTTTATTGAGTAAATCATCTTGGTATAAATCCGAGCCTGTTCCGAAGGTAATGATATATTGGCCATCTACTTTTTTGTTATCAACTTTGTCCAATCGAGATGCCGCTGGTGCCGCCATAATGGGTTGGTTTGGGCTGCCTTGGTAAACGGTGTGAACTGACCATAGGCTAGGATTATTGGCACGAAAATCAAACCGATAAACATTGCCATCCAAACTGCCAGCATAAGCAATATCGATTAAACCATCTAAATCCGTATCCAATAATAAGGGTGTTGATAAGCCTTTGCTTGAGCCTGGCGCGGTTATTTTGCGGATGACATCGCCAGGTTGATATTGGCTATTTAAAGCACTGTTTTCCGCTAAGCCCACATCGGCACCCAGTACATCATAAATATACAATGCGGATTCGGCTTTGCTTGGGCTGTTGTAGCCATTGGCTAAAAAAGTGGCGTAGCGGACATTTTCTTGGGTGATATCATCAACATTGCTTCGGTCAACAGATACACGGGCCAGTTGGGGTGTACTCACGGTATAGCCCAGTTCATTGGCTTCGCCTTTACTGGTTTCAAACAAAGGGATGGTTTGTGGCCAATTGTTTTTTTCGGTTTCAATACCAACCGCTTGTTGATTGGCTAGGCTGTTGCCCGATAAGTTTAATACAAACATACCACGACCACCTTGCCCCATGTTGGCGGCTAAAAAGCTTTGTTTTTGATTGTATTGATTGGGGGCCGTGGTTCGTACTGAAATGCCACCATTCATCAAAAAGACATGGCTGTTTTCATTTCGACTTGCCCCATAATTACTGGAAGCAACATTTTTATAGTATTTGGCCACTGTGTCTTGGTTGTCTTTGCTTTGTCTTTGCTTTGTCTTTGCATTGCCAAGGGTAGGTAATTAAAAGCCAAATGGTAGGGATTATCTGAGGCACTTTGGGCTTCTGAATTTTTAAAAATATACAGCATGCCATCATTGGTGGAGGTGATTAAATATTCAGACAGTTTATTTTGAGCACTGGTGTTGCCATAGGCAATAATCGGGTTATCAATGATGTCACCCATTTGATGGTCTTTTTCTTCTCTTTCTCGATAAGTGATAGCCGAATTGGCTCGGCTGGCCCAGCTGTTAATGGCTTGATCGGTTTTGCTACGGGCAATCCAAGGCAATAAAGCCTCTTTCCATTCATTGCTGTTATTGGGGTTTTCAATACCAAAAAATGCATTGGATAATTGCAGATTTTGTAGCAATTGGTATTGTTGCCCAGTGCTGGCCAATATCGAACGAGATTGAGAAAAAGTAGGTGTTTGCCATTGTTTGGTATTTACTGTATCGGTTTTGGGGTCGATTTGATAAAACCGCAATTGGCTGGCCCAACTACCCGTGTCCAATGTTGCCGCAGCTGCCATGCCATCGATGCTATTGGCCGTTAATGCAGGAGCGGCAACCGAGTGGGCTTGAATATCACTGACTTGGTTGTCGTTATTCACTTGGGTGAAAATGTCGTCAAATGCTTGAATCAGTTTGGTGTCGTCTTCTGCGGTTAGGTATTTGTCGTCACTGGAAGC
>JASLDB010000219.1 GCA_030151665.1 Neisseriaceae bacterium | reverse complement strand
GTGTTAATGTCTGTAGATGATTGACCTTTAAGTATTCACTATTGGTCTTGACATGGTTTTGCTATGGTCAAAAACTTGCCCAGCTCAAGTTGAACTGGGCAAACTTGTTGTTGAGGCATTTATTTAAGCTATCGAGATGGTTAAGCATTAAACTTCATGCCACGAACGCCTTTTGAGGATAAGTTGTATAAAGCAATCTTGTTTTAATTTCTGAATCAAGGTTTCATCACCGATACTCACTGCCAATTTGTAGTTTTGCTCTGAGCATTTATTTTCCCGACTGATGAAAGCATTGGTGCCAGAATAGGGGCGATTGCCTTTAATCACATGCGCAGCCACTAATTTATTGCCAGGTTCAGCCAATTCATTGAATAAACTAAACATACCATTTTCATCGGTGACATAGGTTCGTGTTGCCCCTGTTACCAAAAGGGGTGAAGTAATATCATTGGTCACATAGCCTGAAATGACATGAGTAGGACCACCGGGCTTATCACTCATGGCAATGTGCAAATCTTTTTTATTGGGTAAGCCGCCATCGCGTAGATTTAATGACATCACGGAACCCCCTTTGTTGGTCAAATCTCGAAAACAAACGACAGGGGTGCCATCAGTAATATTGGCAAAGGAATCTACTTTTAGCGAGTTGGTGGTAACAAATAAGCTTTGACCGACAACGGACATACCAATATTGCCCAATTCTTTGCCTTTAAAGTGTTTGTTTTGAAATTCAGTTGGTAAAGATAATGCCCAACCTTTATAGTCTTTGTCTGGTTTCGTGGTGTCCACAATAATAGAGCGCTCAAATACGGGCGTTGGGATACCATCAACATAGCCCGTGCTATCTTCTTTGGTGGTATTGCTCCTTAATTGATCATAAGTCACCACTTCTGGTATGGGCAATAAAGTGTCTTCAAAAGTAACAATTTTTTGTGCCTTTTGATTCACAATGTCTTTGCTATAAAGGGATGAACCCGTGGTAAAAGTAACCATGCGTGAATTGGGTTTTTCTGGGTTTTTGCTGGCTACTGGTGCCAAAGCAATGGGATAATCAGCGTTGCCAGAGAATACTTTAACCAACTTCCATTCTTCAATGGTGTTGTAACGCATATCTAACCGATACAGGTCACCCGCTCGATTGCCAACATAAGCCACATCAGCAATCCCATCTAAATTAAGGTCGATGACAGCCGGTGATGAAAAACCACTTTCTTCTTTACTTAATGTACTGGGAATAGAAAATTTGGCTATTAATTGCCCAGCCACCATGTTTTGGCTGGGTTTGCTACCAAAGTTTTTCTGGATGGTGTTGATAATGGCAATGGTATCGTGGCCATCATTACTACTCAAACCGTAACTGGTAAATATGGCTTGAAAAACGTCATTGTAACTGGGTTCATTTTCTTGGCCATTTCGAGTCAGGATAATCGGGGCGATAATGGGAGAACCTGTAACATAGGCCATGTTTTCTTTTGTTTCGCTGTTTTCATCAGACGTCCACAAGGGAATTGATTTTTCCCATGTGTTAGATGGTGCATTGACACCAACTTTTTCATGACTGATTTCATCAATACCTGCAATATTAAAGGCCACAATGCCTTTGCCACCTTGACCCAAGGCTGAAATGCCGATTAATTGACCATTATTGGTTAATCGAGAACCAATACCACCATTGACACCAAAATTATGCGGGTTGGTATCTGATTTACCAAAATCAGCCCGTGAGCGCAAATACACTGATTGATAAATGGTTTGTTCTGGTTGCTTGGTTTGGCTATTGCGATCTTTTTGCACCATATTGCCAGGCATTAAACCCAAAGCATAAGTATAAGGTGTTTGTTCACTGTCATTGGCGGTGTAAATCTTAAGCATACCATCATTAGAACCATAAATAAGGTAAGGTAGGAAACGTGATTTCTCGTCCCGTTCTCCAACTTGTAAAATATTGGTATTTAAGCCACCACCTGTGTAGCGAAATTCATTTTGACTGCCCCTGTCTTGTGCACCTGGAACGCGAGAGTCAGTCATGGCTCGAGATCGATAACCTGTGTCTTTGTCATTGCTAGTAGAGGTGATAAGCCAAGGCAAATAACGTAAAAATTGCGCCTCACCCTTGGCATCGTTAATGCCCAGGCTTTGATTGGAGAAATGTTGCATTAAGGTTTTTGGGCTACTGGTGGTGAGGTTCAACCATTTTCCTGTTGCAGGCGATTGTCCAATGACTTTGTGAATGTCTTGGCTGTAAAGAGCTCGGGCATCTTCGTTACTGGTGCCTTGGGTATCATTAACCATTTTCATTTTTAAATAAGATGCCCAACGATTGGCCTCAATTTGTAAGTTAATGACTAAGCGCTTGTCGTCTTGTTGATTGCCTTTCTTTTTCAATTGGGCAACAGAAGCTGGTGCTGTGGCTGAGAAAAATGAACGTGGTCGTTTCGATTCCATAAAATCTTCTAAGAAGTCCCCAATTTCATCCGCATTTTCTGAAATAACATTGAATGGATCTTCTTTGGGCGTGCTGGCATCATTCGCTGCACCTGCGCCTGCATTGGTGAAATTGATAAATTTTGTTTTATTCAAAGAGGAGACAACCCCTACAGCACCAGTAAAGATATGTTGATTGGGGAAATCAGGACCATTGAATGGTTTACCCTCCAAGTCTGTTGCATTAGGTGTTTGAATGGGGTGGTTGAGTGCTGCCCATCTGGCGGATTCTTTATTTTCCTTGTCATTGACACGGTTACCATCGGCAAATGCAATAACAAAAATATCTTGGCAGCGGTATTCAACAAAATTTGGAATCGATAGCATGTCACGAATGGATTTGCTATCGCCTTGGTTATAGCCAGTAAAGCCATTAAAGTTTTGATTGAGCATTTGTGGGAAGCTATTGTGCATATAAGATGCACTGGATGTGGGCGAAATACTCTTGATATTGTCGAATAAATCTTGTTTGGCTGCCTCATTTGGGACGTAATTGGGCGCAAAGCGCATAGGATGGCCATACTCATTAAAATTCTTATCTGTGCTTGCGGGCGCATTTGCCCATTGGGCTAAATAAATACCATTTTTTTCATTGGTGCTGCCGCCTTTTCGATACGCTGTTTTGTCTTTTCGATAGGGTCTGTCTTTGATGAAATAACTGCGGCGATTGGCTGGAATTTTCTCAAGCCAAGCATAGTTTATTGGATCCCTTTTCCAAATGGGCAAAATACCATCAATATAACCCAAGTCCTCTTTGCTAAAAGCTTCCCAGACATCAGGGCGTTGATCATCACGAATAACATAAATTCCCCATTTGAAATCATAGAAATAGTCATCTGCCATGCGGTACAAGGCATTTTTTACCAAGTCTAATCGGTCTGGTGCGAATGCTCTGTTGTCACTATTAATAAGTGTTTTTTTCGAGATTAAATCTCGGACATCCACATCGGTTTTCATTGTGGTCGAATTGTCCACATAAGCAAACATTAATGGCGTAGAGCGGTTTAGATAAGACTGGGTCACAATGGGATAGCGAGGAAAAGGATAAGGGCCCGCAGTGGCAATCAGAGGCATGATTGCACAAGTGCTGGTTAAAATCAGTTTTCGCATGAGTTTTTTGGATTTCATAATTACCTCCATTTATTTCATTTCGATATTATCATTGTGAAGTTAATGGTGCCGTATAAATGACAAGCGGTTTTATGCTTTGATAATAGGATATTTTCATTTGCAATAATATGATTTAAATTAACTTATTTATTTTTAAGATTAAATTAAACGAATTATTGAATAATAAAAAAAGTTATTTTTGTTTTTATCTTATTTTTTTTGAATAATAATTTTGATTTGATAGAAATAATATTTAATTAAACTTTGGTAGGAGAGGGTTGTATTGATTGTGTGGGAAGGGAATTAAAGGGAGTATATGATCATTAAAAAAGCCAGCCATGTACTTGATGTGCATGGCTGGCTGATATCCAGTCATTAAGGCTTGGTATGGGTTTTTTTATCTAATGCAGGTTTGGGTGTATTGATGCCATTAATGGGTAATTCAGGAATGGTGCGTGCTTGTGTGGATACATTGCCATTGGTGGCAATCAAAAACTGCACCATATCTTCAATGTCTTCTTTGGGAAGTTGTTTACCCAATTGTGCTTGCCCCATGATTGATACGGCTTCTGATAAACTCCAGATACTACCATCATGGAAGTATGGGTAGGTTTTACTAATGTTGCGCAAGGTGGGTACACGGAACATATAGCGGTCATCTTCTGCCTTGGTGACTTGGAATCGACCATCATCTTTTTCAAGACTGCCTGTGAATTTCCAATAAGGTCCATCAACCAAACCAAACTTCTGGAATGAGTCTCCACCCAAATTGACGCCTGTGTGGCAGGCAATGCAACCATTGTCCATGAATTTCTGCAAACCAGTACGTTGTTGGGTGTTTAGTGCATTGACATTGCCTTTTAGGTAATCATCCCAAGGTGATGGTGTAATCAGTGTTTGTTCGTATGCTGCTATCGCTGTTGTGATTTGATCAAAACCAATGTCTTGGGCATTGGGAAATGCAGCAGCAAATTCGGTGACATAAGCAGGAATAGA
>JASLDB010000239.1 GCA_030151665.1 Neisseriaceae bacterium | reverse complement strand
TATCTAACTTGACTGACTACGGTTCATGTGTTGAAATCGAACAAGGCATTGAAGGTTTACTACACGTTTCAGAAATGGACTGGACTAACAAAAACGTACACCCAAGCAAAGTTGTTCAATTGGGCGACGAAGTTGAAGTGATGATCTTGGAAATTGACGAAGAACGTCGCCGTATTAGCTTGGGCATGAAACAATGCCAAGCTAATCCATGGGATGAATTCGCTGCTAACCACGATAAAGGTCATAAACTATCTGGCGCAATCAAATCAATCACTGATTTTGGTGTGTTTGTTGGTTTGCCAGGCGGTATCGATGGTTTGGTTCACTTGTCTGACTTGTCTTGGACTGAAGCTGGTGAAGAAGCTGTTCGCAAATACAAAAAAGGCGACGAAGTTGACGCTGTTGTATTGGCAATTGATGTTGAAAAAGAACGCATTTCTTTGGGTATCAAACAGTTGGAAGGCGATCCATTCAACAACTTTGTTAGCGTAAGCGACAAAGGTGCTTTGGTTAAAGGCGTTGTGAAATCATTGGACGCTAAAGGCGCTGTGATTACATTGGCTGATGACGTTGAAGGCTACTTGCGTGCTTCTGAAGTATCACGTGACCGTGTTGAAGACATTCGTAACCACCTAAAAGAAGGTGACGAAGTTGAAGCGGTTATTGTTACTGTCGATCGCAAAAATCGCAGCATCAACTTGTCTATCAAAGCCAAAGATGCTAAAGACGAAGGCGAAGCAATGCGCTCAGTTTCTGCTAATAGCTCAGTTGCTAACGCTGGTACAACTAGCCTAGGTGATTTGTTAAAAGCTAAATTGTCTGGCGAAGAGTAAGAAGTCATGACCAAATCTGAGTTAATGGTTCGCTTGGCAGAAATGTATTCTGCTCAAAATAGTACTCAATTGGTCGCGAAAGACGTAGAGCACGGTGTTAAGGTATTGATTGATACCATGACCCGCGCTCTAGCAAAAGGTCAGCGCATTGAGATCCGTGGTTTTGGTAGTTTTGATTTAAACCACCGTCCAGCCCGTGTTGGTCGTAACCCTAAAACTGGTGAAAAAGTTGAAGTACCTGAGAAATATGTACCTCATTTCAAACCAGGCAAAGAGTTGCGTGAACGCGTGGATCTTAGTGCAGTAGACCAATAAAGTAATCGCACCGAATCAGCGCCGCAGTTTGCGGCGCTTTTTTTTCTTGAACAACACAAAACAACGAAAGAGAATATGACTGCGAGCAATGTTTTTACTGCACCGCTATATGCGAATCACAGCCCCAAAAGTTGGTATGAAGAAGCCAAGAAACATGACGGTTTTATTGTGGATCCTGCGCAAGAAATGGCCATTGGGCATTTAGACCGCCTTTGGCAAGAGTTGATGGCGTTCAAGAAAAAACGCAATCGCTTTTTGGGGCGCAGTATTCGTTCTCCGTTGTCACCCAAGGGCTTGTATTTTTGGGGTGGTGTTGGGCGAGGTAAAAGTTTTTTAATGGATGCATTTTTTGGTTGCTTGCCATATAAACGTAAGCGCCGTGTCCATTTTCATGCATTTATGGCTGAGGTGCATCAGCGTTTGGCTGAGCGCAATCATGAAGAAAATCCATTGAACATGGTGGCCAATGATTTATCAAAAGAAGTGCGCGTATTGTGCTTTGATGAATTTCATGTCAGTGATATTGCGGATGCCATGATTTTAGGTCGATTGCTAGAAGGTTTGTTTCAGCGTGGCGTGGTGTTGGTGGCAACATCTAATTTTGCGCCAGATGAATTGTATTACCAAGGCCAAAATCGCAGCAGTTTTTTGGGGACCATTGAATTGTTGAAGAAAAATTTAACCGTGGTGAATGTGGATGGTGGCGAAGACCATCGCTTGCGAACATTGAAGCAAGCACCTGTTTTTTATGTGCCCAATGATGAAAGCAGTGAGCAAAAAATCCACGCGCTATTTGACGAGTATACGCAAGGCCAAGAGCGCTTATCAACGGATGTGGTGATTTTGAATCGCCCATTGCGGTGTATTGCTCGAACAGATGAGGCAATCTGGTTTGATTTTGAAACCTTGTGCTTTGGTCCACGTTCTCAAAATGATTATTTGTATTTGGCTAAAAACTACAAAGCCGTGTTTGTGTCAAATATTATTGCATTGTCGCCAGCCAAACGAAGTGAAGCACGTCGTTTGACATGGTTGGTTGATGTGTTTTACGATTATCGCGTTAAAATGCCAGCAACATCGGCAGTAATGGCTGAAGATATCTATACTGAAGGTGATTTTGCCAATGAGTTTGTGCGCACAGTGAGCCGCATGGTGGAAATGCAATCGGAATCTTATTTGGATTTACCGCATTTAACATTATCGAAGTAAGCTTGTTGTGAAAAAAGTAAGAATATTCTTTGAAACCTTGCTAGAATACGGCCTGTGAAAAAATTTTAACAAACTTTCTTGGAGTCTAACATGGCGATTGAACGCACCATTTCTATTATTAAA
Organism: Neisseriaceae bacterium; assembly: GCA_030151665.1. Lineage (GTDB taxonomy): Bacteria > Pseudomonadota > Gammaproteobacteria > Burkholderiales > Neisseriaceae > JASLFS01. Next base: position 7,549 of record JASLDB010000239.1, on the reverse strand, counting down.
CCTGATGCCGTAGCTAAAAACGTTATTGGTCAAATTTACAGTCGTTTTGAAAGCAATGGCTTGAAAATCGTTGCTGCACAAATGAAACAATTGAGCCAAGCAGATGCTGAAGGCTTCTATGCAGTACACAAAGAGCGTCCTTTCTTTGCTGATTTGGTGGCTTTCATGACTAGCGGTCCTGTGATGATCCAAGTTTTGGAAGGCGAAAACGCTGTTGCTAAAAACCGCGAATTGATGGGCGCAACCAACCCTAAAGAAGCGGCTGCTGGTACTATCCGTGCTGACTTTGCTGATTCGATTGATGCCAATGCAGTACATGGCTCTGACAGCTTGGAAAACGCTAAAATTGAAATCGACTTCTTCTTTCCAGAAGTTCGTTAATTTACGTTAGAAAGACTCAGGCAGCCTCGGCTGCCTGAAAGTGTATGCAAAAAAATTTACTGAACTATGATTTAAACGGCTTGACCGAACTCTTCCAAGAAATGGGTGAAAAGCCATTTCGTGCCAAACAAGTTATGCGTTGGATGCACCAAAGCAATGCAGCTTCGTTTGATGACATGACTGATATTGCCAAAGCATTGCGAGCCAAATTGCAAGATTCGGCTTGTTTGACTGTGCCCGAATTGATGACAGAGCAAGCTTCTGTCGATGGCACGAGAAAATGGCTATTGGATGTGGGCACAGGTAATGGCATTGAGACTGTATTTATTCCCGAAGCGGAACGCGGTACTTTGTGTATTTCTTCACAAATTGGTTGCGCATTAGAATGCACTTTTTGCTCAACTGGCCGCCAAGGTTTTAACCGAAATTTATCGGCTGCTGAAATCATTGGCCAACTGTGGTGGGCCAATAAAGCGATGGGCGTTACGCCAAAAAATGAGCGTGTCATTTCGAATGTTGTTATGATGGGCATGGGTGAACCCTTGGCCAATTTTGACAATGTGGTGACGGCTTTAAATATTATGTTAGACGACCATGGTTATGGTCTGTCACGTCGACGTGTGACTGTATCGACTTCTGGTATGGTGCCACAAATGGATAGATTGCGTGAAGCTGCACCTGTGGCATTGGCAGTGTCATTGCATGCGTCAAATGACAAGGTGCGTGATGTTATCGTTCCTTTGAATAAAAAATATCCATTAAAAGAATTAATGGCAGCGTGTGAGCGCTATTTGGTGAGTGCACCAAGAGATTTTGTAACATTTGAATACGTTATGTTGCAAGGAATTAATGACGAAGTCCAGCATGCACATGAATTGGTGGCTTTGGTCAAAGATATTCCTTGTAAATTTAATTTAATTCCATTTAACCCATTTCCCAATTCGGGGTACGAGCGTTCAAGCAATAACCGCATACATGCTTTTCGTGAGATTTTGCAAACAGCAGGACTTGTGGTTACGGTTCGCAAAACCCGTGGTGATGATATTGATGCGGCGTGTGGACAATTGGCTGGGCAAGTTAAAGACAAGACTCAGCGTCAGGTTAAATGGCAGCAATTACATAAGGAGTAAGTTATGCAGTGGTTGAAGATGACAAAAAATACCGTATTAGCCGTATCTGTCGCATTGGTCTTGAGTGCCTGCGCATCACGTGATAGTTTGCCAAAACCTTCGGCCGCTGAAAAAGCCAGTAACCTAGCCGATATCAAAGTGGATTTGTCCATTGCATTAATGGATGATGGCAATTCTCGTGCAGCATTAGCAACCATTGATGAAGCACTTGCAGCATCCAGTAATAACATCAGGGCTTGGATGATTAAAGGGCAAATTGAGCAAAGCTTAAAGATGAATGATAAGGCTGGTGCCAGTTTTCAACGTGCTTTGTCCTTGAACCCTAATAGTGCTGAAGTGAATAATGCCTATGGTTGGTTTTTGTGCGATGAATTAAATCAGCCACGAGAATCTATTCAGTATTTTGATAAGGCACTGTCTGACCCAACTTACCCCGCACCTTTTTTTGCTTATTACAATAAAGGTATTTGTTACAATAAAATGGACAACCCTTATCAGGGTAAAGAATATTTAATGCGTGCTTTGAATGTAGAAAGAAGCTATTACCCAGCCAAGCGCGAGATTGCTCGCATTGATTTGGGGTTGGGTGAAGTGTCATCTGCATTGCAAATGTTTGGAGAATACCAAAGCCAAGTCGATAACATGGAAGCAGGAGACTTGTTATTGGGTTGGAAAATCGCCAGAGCAGCTGGGCACACCCAAGCTGCCTATGAGTATGAAATGCAATTGCAAACATCCTATCCATATTCGGATGAATTACGCGAAATTAAAACAGGAAAATAAGATGAGTACAACGCCAGAAGAAAAATTCAATAGCGAAAAGGCACAAATACTGGGTGGTATTTTAAAAGGCAAGCGAGAAGAACAGAATATATCCATTGGTGAAGCTGCAGAACGATTAAAATTAACAGCTAAACAAATTGAATACATTGAAAGTGGCGATTACAACAATTTGCCAGAACCAGTTTTTGTGCGTGGTTTTTTACGCAATTATGCCCGATTCCTAAATGCCACTGAATTAGACTTGGCTACCGAGATTGAAGAAATTTTTCCTAAATCCAAAGCAGCTGCAACAAACAATACCGTTAAACCCGGTGAGAAAAGTTTAAATTTTCAACAGCAAGAAGCACCAAAATCCTTTCCTAAGGCCGTTCCTTTTGCTCTGGCTGCGGTGGTGGTGGTTGGTGGTATATTGGCTTGGCAAAGCAAGTCAAACTCTCAAAGCGAAAATGTGGAATCATTGGCATCAATGGAAATCGCAGATGTTCAGTCGAGCACACCTTCTGGTAATGTGGTGGTGGTGCCAATGGATTCATTAGAAGCCAGTGCCAATGCTGCATCTGTGCAAACAGAAAGTGCAGCCAGTGAACAAGCTGCTTCGGCACCTGTTGCCGCTTTGCCTGGTGAATTAAGTATTCACGTGCGTTATCGTTCTAGTTTATTGGTAACGGATAGCACCGGAAAAGTGATGCATGATGGCATTGTGGCGGCTAACAGCGATCACAAATTTACAGATGGCCAAGCACCATACAAAGTGAAAATTGGTTATGGTTCGGGTTCAACCATGCAATTTGGTGGACAAGAAGTGGACTTAACCAGCCATTTTACCAGCGGTAAAACCATTGAATTAACGGTACCCCAACAATGAATGAAGCATTGAAGCGACGTCAAACCCACCAAGTTCAAATTGACCACATTTGTGTGGGTTCAAATAGCCCTGTGGTGGTACAGTCCATGACCAATACTGATACAGCTGATGCAGTTGGAACTGCTTTGCAAGTTAAAGCTTTAGCTGATGCTGGTTCAGAAATGGTGCGCATTACGGTTAATAGTCCAGAAGCAGCAAGTAAAGTGGCTGAAATCCGCCAACGTTTGGATGATTTAGGTTGCAATGTGCCACTGGTGGGTGACTTTCACTTCAATGGTGAGCGATTGCTGCAAGAATATCAAGATTGTGCCAAAGCCTTGTCTAAATACCGTATTAATCCCGGTAACGTGGGCAAAGGTGCCAAAGGTGATGAGAAGTTTGGCTACATGATTCAACAAGCCATGGAACACAATAAAGCGGTGCGCATTGGTGTAAACTGGGGCAGTTTGGATCAAAGCTTGGCTAAACGCATGATGGATGCTAATAATGCATTGGCACAACCATTGTCAGCAGACAAAGTGATGAAAGAGGCATTGATTGTTTCAGCCTTGGAGTCTGCTGAAAAAGCGATGGCCATTGGCCTGCCTGAAAACAAAATTATCTTGTCTTGCAAGGTGAGCAATGTGCAAGATTTAATCGAAGTGTACCGTGACTTAGGCAGTCGTTGTGCTTTTCCATTGCACTTGGGTCTAACTGAAGCAGGCATGGGTTCAAAAGGGATTGTGGCTTCCAGTGCCGCCCTGGCTGTTTTGCTGCAAGAAGGCATTGGTGACACCATTCGCATTTCTTTAACACCTGAGCCAGGCAGTGCACGCACCCAAGAAGTGATTGTGGCACAAGAATTATTGCAAACCATGGGGCTACGTAACTTTACGCCATTGGTTACAGCTTGTCCTGGTTGTGGTCGGACCACCAGTACCGTATTTCAAGAATTGGCAAGAGATATTCAGCATTTCTTGCGTGATCAAATGATGGTTTGGCGTTTGCAATACCCTGGTGTTGAAGCGTTGAATGTGGCGGTGATGGGCTGTGTCGTTAATGGCCCAGGCGAAAGCAAATTGGCTGATATTGGTATTAGTTTACCCGGAACTGGTGAAACACCTGTTGCACCTGTGTATGTCGATGGTCAAAGACATGTCACCTTGAAAGGTGACAATATGGCGGAAGAATTTTTGGCCATTGTTAAACAGTATGTTGAAGATAATTATGGTGAAAATGGCAAAAAACGCACGACCAATCGTGTGATTCCCATTCATCAGAACCAAGTTTAGTAGAAAAGAATAACGTTATGGCAAAAAAAATCCAAGCGGTTAAAGGCATGAATGACTTATTACCAGGTCAATCTGCTTTTTGGCAAGCTTTTGAAGATATTGTGAAAAAATGGGCCAAAAGTTATGCCTACCAACAAATTCGCACCCCCATTATTGAGCCTACTGGTCTTTTTGTTCGCTCAATTGGTGAAGAAACCGATGTTGTGGGCAAAGAAATGTACACTTTTGATGATTACGGTGAATCATTAAGTTTGCGTCCTGAAGGCACTGCATCTTGTTTGCGAGCAGTGGTTGAACATAACTTACTTTATAATGGTCCAGCTAAGTTATGGTACATGGGCCCTATGTTTCGTCATGAAAAACCACAAAAAGGCCGTTATCGCCAATTTCACCAAGTTGGTATTGAAGCATTAGGCTTCGCAGAGCCTGATGTGGATGCAGAAATGATTGCCATGACAGCTGCTTTGTGGAAACAATTGGGTATTTTGGAACATGTGCAATTGCAAATTAATACCTTGGGTATTCGTGAAGAGCGTGCAGAGCATCGTGCTGCATTGGTCGCATATTTGCAACAGCATGAGCATTTGCTGGATGAAGACAGCAAGCGTCGTATGCACACCAATCCTTTGCGGGTATTGGATACCAAAAATCCAGCCTTGCAAGAGATGGCTAATAATGCACCTAAATTAATTGATTATTTGGGTGAGGCTTCATTAAACCATTACAATAGCTTCAAAAGCTTATTGAATCACTTGGATATTGCCTATATCGAAAACCCTCGTTTGGTACGTGGTCTAGACTATTACAATCAAACAGTGTTTGAGTGGGTAACCGATAAATTGGGTTCGCAAGGAACGGTTTGTGGTGGTGGACGTTATGATGGCTTAATTGAAGAATTGGGCGGTAAAGCAACGGCTGCTGTGGGTTTTGCCATGGGCATTGAACGCTTATTGTTATTGGTTGAGGAATGTGGCCAATTGGAGAGCTGCGATGCGCCTGATGTGTATGTTTTACACCAAGGTGAGGCAGCGCTTAAAGCGGCTTTAAGCTTATCACAACACTTGCGTGGACATGATGTGGCAGTAAGTTTGCACTATGGTTCACAAGGGTTTAAAAACCAAATGAAACGTGCAGATGCCTCAGGCGCTACTGTGGCTTTGATTTTGGGTGAAGATGAAGTGCAAAACAATACTGTAACATTAAAAGATTTGCGTGGTGAAAAAGGCCAAATTAATGTGGCGCAATCGGCTTTGTATGAACAATTACAAGAATGGAAATTGAATTAATATGGCAGCTTATGATTTGCAAGAACAAGAAGAATTAGACAATTTCAAACGCTTTTGGCACAGTTGGGGTAAATGGGCTTTTTTGGTATTGGTTTTAGCTGCATTGGGTTATCTTGGTTATGTTATTTACCAAACCAAAGTTGGTAGCAATGATGCTAAAGCAGCACTTGTGTTATCACACATGGTGGAATCAGCCAATGCGAAAAATAACAATGCCGTGTTAAGTGATTTGAAGAATTTACAAGAAAACCACTCAAAAAGTATTTCAGCTATTCAAGGTACATTATTGGTTGCAGCGACGGCTTTTGATGAAGGCAAAGTGGATGTAGCAGAAAAACATTTATTGTGGGCTCAAGCGCAAAATAAAAATCCGATGATAGGGGCACAAATTTTGCAACGCTTGGCGACGATTAAGTTGCAGCAACAAAAATTTGATGAAGCTTTGGCTTTGGCACAAACCAAGGTTGATGCAGATTATCAAGCGATGATGTTGGAATTGCAAGGTGACATTTACTTGGCTAAAGGCGATGCTAAAACGGCAAAAGCCAAATACCAAGATGCAGTCACAAAAGCTGATAAGCAATTACCAGGATATGAACTTTTGAAGTTAAAAGCAGCTCAATCCTAAACGATACAAGTTGGCCACGGCCAACTTTTTAGATTCACCAAATGGAATTGACCATTTGACTGTTGTGATAACAGTGCACAAAAGAGTATAACTATGAAACCGACTATTGTCTTAGTTGGCAGACCGAATGTAGGTAAGTCCACTTTATTTAACCGATTAACCCGTAGCAAAGATGCCTTGGTGGCGGATTTGCCTGGTTTGACCCGTGACCGACACTATGGTCATGGCCGCGTGGGTGAAAAACCTTACTTGGTCGTTGATACCGGTGGTTTTGAGCCGATTGTTGATAGTGGCATTTTGCATGAAATGGCTCGCCAAACCTTGCAAGCTGTTGATGAAGCCGATGCAGTGATTTTTTTGGTTGATTCTAGAACAGGATTGACACCACAAGACAAATTGATTGCCAATCAATTGCGTCAAACAGACCGCCCTGTTTACATTGCTGTTAATAAAGCAGAAGGCTCGAACCATGCTGTGGTCAGCGCTGAGTTTTATGAGCTGGGTTTAACAGAGCCATGGGTGATTTCATCAGCGCATGGTGATGGTGTTTATGATTTAATTAGCACCGTTTTGGAGTCTTTCCCTGATAGCGAGGAAGAAGAAAAGCGCAATGATCACCCAACATTTGCCATTATTGGTCGCCCGAATGTGGGTAAATCAACATTGGTTAATGCCATTTTGGGTGAAGAACGCGTAATTGCATTTGACCAAGCGGGTACAACACGTGACTCAATTCATATTGATTTTGAACGAGGTGACAAACCTTATACCATTATCGATACGGCTGGGGTGCGCCGCCGTGGTAAGGTCAGTGAAGCCATTGAAAAATTTTCAGTCATTAAAACCATGCAAGCCATTGAAGCGGCCAATGTGGTGGTTTTGGTGATGGATGCTGGTCAAGATATTGCTGACCAAGATGCCACCATTGCTGGCTTTGCCTTAGAAGCGGGTCGTGCTTTGGTGATTGCGATTAACAAATGGGATAGTGTTAACCAAGAACGCAAAGAAGAAATCAAAAAGGAAATTGCACGAAAATTGTATTTCTTGGATTTTGCTAAATACCATTATATTTCGGCATTGAAAGCCAAGGGTATTGATGATTTATTTGCGTCAATCAACCAAGCCTATGCTTCAGCCATGTTGAAAATGTCAACACCGAAAATTACCCGTGTGCTGCAAACCGCTATTGAGCGTCAACAACCGCC
>JASLDB010000238.1 GCA_030151665.1 Neisseriaceae bacterium | reverse complement strand
CTTTTTTGTCTTGATTTTATCTATTTCATTTGCGCTTAACAAAAAATGGTTTACAGTTTGCAATGTTATACTGTAACATTTGCGACATTGTTAACGATAACGAGTATTGCTTGCTATGCATAGCAAGGTACCCACTAAACCATGAAAAAAAACGCTTCATTATTATTGAGCAGCTTGTGGCAGCGATTGGCAGTGGCTTTGGCCTTGGTCGCTGTGATTTGGTTGCTTTACGCTTGGGTGATTTAAGATGCAGATTAATCTCGACAATATCACCGTGAGTTATCAAAAACACCCAGCAGTACACCATGTTTCACATGTCTTTTCTCAAGGTGAATCTTGGGCTATTTTTGGGCCCAATGGTGCTGGAAAAAGCACTTTATTAAAAGCCATCATGCGCTTGTTGCCAACAGACACGGGCAGCATTGTTTGGCAAGACATGTTGCGAAAAGACATTGCTTATTTGCCGCAACAATCTGAAATTGACCGCGACCAAGCCATGACGGTTTTTGAATTAACGGCAATGGGGCTTTGGTATGAAATTGGTTTTTTTGGTGGACTGAAAAAAAGCCAAAAATTGCGCATTATGGAAGCATTAGAGCGAGTGGGCATGAGTAATTTTGCCCATCGCATGATTGGTGAATTATCCAATGGCCAATTTCAGCGTGTATTGTTTGCCCGAATGTTGGTACAAGATGCGTGTTATCTATTATTGGATGAGCCGTTTAATGCTGTGGATGCAGCCACCACCCAAGCCTTGTTGCAAGTTTTGCAATTGGCGATGGATGAAGGCAAAACCGTGATTGCGGTATTACATGATATTGAACAAGTCAAAAGCCATTTGCCCAATACGTTGTTATTGGCACGTGAAAAAGTGGCAGCCGGTTCCAGTGTTGAAGTATTAAGTGAGGCAAATTTACATGCCGCTTTGTCATTGATGCAGCCTAAAAATAACAACGCCCAAGCGTGGTGCGAAACCCCTTAATGGATTGAAAAAATGTTTTTGTATAATTTATTGATTGAGCCATTTGTTGAGTTTGGTTTTATGCGCTATGCCTTGGTGTCAACCATCTTTTTGGCATTGAGTGCTGCACCTATTGGTGTGTTTTTGGTGATGCGTCGCATGAGCTTAATGGGTGATGCCTTAAGCCACGCGGTTTTACCCGGTGCTGCCGTGGGTTTTATGATGGCAGGTTTGAGTATTCCCATGATGAGTCTGGGTGGTTTTGTTGCTGGTGTCATTATGGCTGTCTTGGCTGGTTTGGCCAGTCGTTTTACCAGCTTAAAAGAAGATGCCAATTTCGCGGGTTTTTACCTCATGAGTTTGGCTTTGGGTGTTTTGTTGGTGAGCCGTTCTGGCAGTGGTGTGGATTTATTGCATTTGCTTTTTGGTTCGGTGTTGGCGGTGGATGAAGTGTCTTTGACTTTGGTTGCCATTGTTGCCAGTATCACTTTGTTATTGTTGGCAGTGATGTACCGCCCCTTGATGCTAGAAAGCATTGACCCTGTCTTTTTAAAAGCCGTCAAAGGCAAAGGCAGCCTTTGGCATGTGTTATTCATGATGCTGGTGGTGATTAATCTGGTAGCAGGTTTTCAGGCATTGGGTACGTTAATGGCGGTGGGTTTAATGATGCTGCCAGCCATTAGTGCCAAGTTGTGGGCCAAATCCATGGCACCGATTTTGTTGTTGGCGATGGTAATTGCCTTGGTGTGTAGCTGGGGAGGCTTGGTGTTGTCGTACCATATTGAGGTACCGTCTGGTCCTGCGATTATTATTTTGTGCGGCGTGGTGTATATCGTGTCGTTGGTTTTTGGTTTACATGGTGGTGTTTTGGCCAAATTTTTGCGTGGCAAACACCATCAAGTTTAAGCAATACAGCAAACGAAAGAGGACATGAAAATGAAAAGAAAATTATGGGCAGGTTTATTGTCATTGTGCGCCAGTGTGGCGATGGCAGCCCCTGTGAATGTGGTCACCAGTTTTAGTATTTTGGGTGATGTTACCCAAGAAATCGGGGGGAATCGCGTAACGGTTAGTAGCATTGTTGGCGCGGATAAAGATGCCCATACTTACCAACTAACCCCAAACGATTTGAAAAAAATCCGTGCTGCCAAATTGGTTTTGGTGAATGGTTTGGGTTTTGAGCCTGCAGACGTGAGCCGTGCCATCACCCAAAGCAAAGTGAAAACTGCCACGGTGACTCAAGGCATCAAAACCTTGGAAATGCATGATGATGACCATGACCACCACGGTCACAATCATAGCCACAGTGCAGACCCGCATGTGTGGAATGACCCAGTGTTAATGCAAACCTATGCTAACAATATTGCTAAAGCATTGATTGCGGCTGACCCACAAGGCAAAAGCCATTATGAAGGGCGCTTACAAGCTTACCAAAAACAATTGCGTGATTTGCATGCTTGGAGTGCAACCCAAATCAATAGCGTTGCCAAAGACAAACGCAAGGTTCTGACTTCGCACGATGCTTTTGCTTATATGGCACACCGTTATGGCATTAATTTCATTGCCCCGCAAAGTGCCAGTGGCGATAGCGAAGCATCGGCCAAAACCGTTGCCAGCATTATCAAACAAGTGCGTGATCAACAAATTAAAGCGGTGTTTATGGAAAACATCAAAGACCCTCGTTTGATGCAACGCATTGGCAAAGAAGCCAAAGTCAACTTAAAAGGTCAGTTATATTCTGACGCATTGAGTGGCAAAAATGGGCCTGCAAGCACTTACATTAAAATGTATCGCTATAATGTGACCCAGTTGGTTTCGGCAATGAAATCATAAATTAAGTTTAGCTTCACCATCTTTTAGCCCTATTGGTTTAACCAAGTAGGGCTTCTTTTTTATGTGGACAAGGTTTGGGTAAGGGTTTGTTTGAGTGCCACTTGCGTTTGTGCCAAGGTAAGCTCAGTTGAGGAAATTAAAAAACTATCTTCCACCCGTTCGTCCATGGTGGCAATCTTGGCATGGTGTAAGTGAATATTAAAATCCGACAAAACTTTGGCAACATTGGCCAATAAACCTAGGCGGTTGTAAGTAATGATATTGAGGGTAAATTGACCGGGGATATCTTCTTCAATCAATTCGATGCGTGTTGCCAGTGGCAAGTGTTTTAAACGTCGACTTTGTGGTTTGGCAATTGAGGCAATATCGAATAATTCAGGGTGGTGAATAAAATGCGATAAGGTATCTTCTAAGCGCTTGAGCATGGTTTGACCATTGTTATTCATCAGGTAGTCTGGTACATGCAAGGTGAAGGTATCCAAAACAAAATCATGGTGGGTGACAAAGGCTTTGGCAGCCAAAATATCCAATTGTTGAGAGCTAAATAAATGGCACATTTTGGCAAATAAACGCTCTTTATTGGGCATGTAAACCATGACTTGTAAAAATTGACTTTGGCTCATGAAATGGGTGGTTAATGCGGGTTTTTGCATATCATGGGCGATGGTTTTTAAGTGCCAAACAATATCGCGTTTTTCATAACGAGAAAAATAAGCTTGCCCCAATTGACCAATGACTTTTTGCTGTGCCAATGTAGATAGATTCATTTTTTGCATGGTCAGCATGGCGATATCGTGCCGTTGACTAGCCAATGCAGTAGGGGAGTCGGTTTGTCCACGCAAAAATTGCATGCTGGTGTGGAATAATTCATCGATTAGGCTGGCTTTCCAATTGTTCCAAATTTTGGGATTGGTGCCACGAATATCAGCAATAGTTAATAAATACAAGGCAATTAAGCGCCGTGGTGTTTGTACAGATTGGCAAAAGTGTTCAATCACGGTAATGTCTTTGATGTCTTCTTTTTGGGCGGTTTGCGATAGCAATAAATGCTCTTTAACGAGCCAACACAACAACTGTGTATCATCGTCATTGAGAAAATGGTCTTGGGCAAAGGTTTTGGCATCGGCAATGCCTTCAATAGAATGATTGCCTTGTCGCCCCTTGGCAATATCGTGAAAAAAAGCCGCCAAATACAAAATACCAGGGGTATCAAAATGCTGAATCAAATTAGACGCCAATGGAAATTCATGGCTATGCGCAGCCACAGCAAAGCGGCGCATATTGCGCACGACCATTAAAATATGCTC
>JASLDB010000188.1 GCA_030151665.1 Neisseriaceae bacterium | reverse complement strand
CCATCATTGGCGTGTGCGATACGCACATGAGTTTGACCGTCATTTTTATTCATTCCCTTGATATGATGTGTTGTTATAGGTCTAGACCACCAGCCGTGTGGCGAATGCCACGAATACCTAAACCAGCATCGGCATTAATCATCACGCCTGTTAATGTGCGGTTGTTTTCACGAGAAGCCAAGAGAACAAATGGCCCAGTGAAATCTGCCGCTTCTGGGAAAAATTGCAAAGGCAAAATGCTGGCAATGGCTTCTGGGGTACGAGAATCCATGATTTTGGTGTTTTCTTGTCCCAGTGATGCAGGGCCACGCAAATCGCTTGCCATGCCACAAGGTCCCACACCATTGACACGGACTTTCGGTGCCAATTCATAAGCCAATTCGCGAATCAAACCCACAGCAGCGTGTTTACTGGCCGTGTACAAAGGCCCGCCACCACCGGGGTAAAAGGCAGAATTGGATAAACTGAAAATCATGCTGCCTTCTGACGCAATCAAGGCTTGAGAGGCCGCTTTGGCACCCAATAAATAGCCTTTTAAATTCACGGCAAACAATTCATCAAATCCTTGCGCCAAACGCTCGCCCGTTAACGAAACCAAGCTAGCACCATGGTCCCAAATGGCGGCATTGCCAATAAAGCAATCCAGCTTGCCAAAGGCTTCAATGGCAGCCCCTACGGCTTTTTCATTGTCTTCGTAATGGCTGACATCGCCTTGGATAGCAATCACTTTGCCTGCAAAATCTTTTTGTAAATCAGCAACTTTTTCTGCTGATTTTTCCAATACCGTGATATTGGCACCTTCGGTTAAAAAGCGTTTGACCAATGCCAAGCCCAAGCCAGAGCCACCGCCGGTAATCAATACTGATTGGTTGTTAAGCCACATGATTAAGCCTCCTCAACCATCACGAAAACTTGGTCGTTTTCGACGCACACAGCGTGGGTTTTAATCGGATCGGTGGCAGGTAGGCACAAGGCATTGCCTGATTTGAGGCAAAACCTTGCTGCATGCAATGGGCACTCTACCGAGCCATCATCTTCAATATAGCCTTCGGACATGGAAGCATTGCCATGGCTACAACGGTCGTTCATGGCAAAAAATTCGCCATTCACATGAAAAACGGCAATTGCTTCTGGCTGACAGTCAACTTTGATGGCTTCACCATCATCTAAATCAGCCACGTCACATACAAATACTTTGGTACTCATTAGAATAAAACGCTTATGTTGTGAGAAGTTAAAACCACTTGGTCAAGAACGATGTTACGGCGAGCAATTTCAAAGCCCAAACCACCTTCTACACGGCGGATGGTGTCTTCGCGTTTGCCAACGTAATAGGTTTCATCGCGTTCTTTTTGTTGGCGGTACAAAATATAATTACTGCGCACCTGAAATTCTTGGTCAGATTCGCCTTGTGTGACTTGAATATTGGTCAATAAATGGCGAGTGCGTGAGGGTGGCTCTTCTGCCCAAGCCATGCCTGTTTCCAATCTGGCAATGCGGCGCTCCAATTGGAATTTGTCATCGTGAAAAATCCAAGTGGTTGGTGGTTGCACCGAACGGCGGCGGTCACGGGTTTGGGCATTGGCACAAGTGCGCATGGTATAAAGCACGTCTTCACTCATGACATCTAACCAATCGCGAAATTGCCAATCGTCCAAAAGTGCCGCTTCTTGAAATAAAAACTGACTGATTTCGTGGTGGGTTTGCACATCAATTAGCTTAGTCATGGCTTAATACCTCCGCTTTAAAGGCTTGAGTGCGCTCAGTCACTTCTGCCCAATCGTCTGACATCAATAAATCTGCCCAACGGCGATACAAGCCACGTGCTGCGGTTTCTGAGAAAATATAGTTGGTAATGCCTGGGATGCCATCTTCACGGCGTTTTTCATTGCCCAAACCCATTTCCATACAAAGTGGGGTATTGCGAGCACGGTGACCACGCAAGATTTTTTGGATTTCCACCCAGTTTTCTGAATCGTCTTGTTCCAAAAAGCCAGCAGGACCGAAGGCTCGGGTGGCACTGCGTTCAAACGCATCTTTCACGTCTTGTGGTGCATCTTTGTCGGCAATACAGAATGCCCAAACTTCAACTTTATTAGGGCCTTTGGGGTGCCAAACACGCAAAGTGGCTGTGCCATTTAACCAAGACAAAGTGGGGAATAAAGTATTGTGACCAGCTAAGCGCAAGGCGCGAATTTCACCCAAGCGCTCTTTGGTTTCTTCAAAAGTGTCACGGAAATATTGTGAGACTTCACCATCTACCCACACATTGGCATCGGGTTGCTCAGTAAAGAAAAAGCCAGAACCGTGTCCGTCTTCACCGTATTGAATCGCATCTTTGGCGGTTTCCCACACAGGGCGAGCGGTTTGCCCTGCACCCAATTTTTTATCGTCACCATCGGCTTTGGCGCCCAATACTTGTACGGCAGATGCGTGTGAGAACAAGGCATGGTATTGGTCACTGGCAAATTGCTCTGCGGCAAACTTCCAGTTGCATTCAATTTCCCATTTTTGCACACCGCCAATAATCTCAGTACCACCTTCACGGCGGTCCAATACACCATCAAAATACCAAGCCATGTCGCCCATGTAGGTTTCTAGGCTGGGTGCATTGGCATCCCAGTTACCAAAAATTAAGCCTTTGTAAGTGGCAACTTGGGTTACTTCTTGCAAGCCCCATTTTTCTTTGCACAAACCTTGTGGATAAGCACGCGGCTCAAGTGGCACATCAACTAAACTGCCATCAGTACCATATGACCAACCATGGTAAGGGCAAGTAAAAGCACGGGTATTACCAGAGTCGGCATAACTCACACGCATTGAGCGGTGGCGACATTGATTTAGGAAGGCTTTGATAGAACCATCTTTTTGTCTTACAATCACCACAGGGTCTTCGCCCATGAAAGTATTGAAAAAATCTCCTGCTTTTGGGATTTGGCTTTCGTGACACAAAAAGAGCCAGCAACGGCCAAAGACACGTTCCAATTCCAATTCATAAATCGCAGGGTCTGTATAGATTAATGGTGTAACACGCCCGTTTTTTGCATCAACTAAGGCATTAAAATCAATCGTTTCACGCATTTTTGGTTTCTCCTCAGGTGTGATTGCGCTTTTCTTGGCAGTGAGCGCATATTGTTAGATTGATCGATATTGGTTAGTGGATAATCGGGCTTTACAGAACAACTGTGAAATATTTTGTTTCTGTTGCTTGATACATTTTTTCTATAATTAAAAATAATAAAGGCGAAGCACATGGAGTTACGACACCTACGGTATTTTGTTGCCGTGGCGGAGGAATTGAATTTCAGTAAAGCCGCTTTGCGGCTTTACACATCGCAACCGTCATTGAGTCAACAAATCAAAGATTTAGAGGATGAAATAGGCGTTCAGTTATTTGAACGAACCAAGCGAAAAGTGGATTTAACCTCAGAAGGGTTGGTCTTTTTACGTGAAGCACGCATGACATTAGAGCAAGCCGAGCGAGCCATACAGTTGACTCGGCAAGCGTATCAGAATAAACGGCGAGTGCTGTCCGTGGGTTTTGTGCCTTCGGCAGAAGTGCATATTTTTCCCTGTATTTTTAAAACACTCAAAGAAACCTACCCCAATTTGGATGTGCAATTGCACAGCCTGCCGACCAGCCAGCAAGAACAAGCGTTATTGAATGGCGAAATCGACATTGCATTTATGCGTCAAACCATTGATGATGATGGTTATGATAATGCGGTGGTTTTACAAGAACCTTTGGCATTTTTATTGCCACATGATCACCCATTGAGCCAATACGATGTTGTGCCAGTAGAAAAATTGGACGGCATGGATTTTGTGCATTCCGATCCTGCTTTTTCAGGGTATTTATACCCTTTGGTGTGTCAGTATTTTGAGGCACAAAATGTGA
>JASLDB010000173.1 GCA_030151665.1 Neisseriaceae bacterium | reverse complement strand
TCAATACAGGCCCCAATCAATATGTGTATTGCCTTTTGATTGCTTCTTTAATGCATTTGCGTAAAACACCATTATTGGAAACATTACCAGATACGCACTATATTAAAGCTTGGCCAACCATTCCCATTGTTTATCGCCAGTTTGATTTTGTCAGCCCTAATAATGATTTAAGCCTAGAGGATATTCAGCAACACAAATTACTCGCTGCGGCTTATTGTATGGATGATGCCTTAATGCGTGGTGAATTCAAGATTATTCATCATCGTGATTTAACGGCTGAGGATGTCGATTTTCCTATTTCATTTAGCATCCACAAACGGCATGAACAAAGTGGTTATGCCACCGCAGCAGGCATGGACATCACCTGTGATTTAGAGAGAAATCGACAAATTTTGGCGCGTTACCAAACACAAAAAGCCAATGTTTGGCTAACACTGGCTTGGGGGATGGCTTATTTTCAATGGCCATTGGCTGACTATTTACAACACCATGAGGACGATGTTAACTTTCAGCCCCATGCTGGCATGGAGTTCGGTTTTTCAGGCACAGACCCGAATGGACAATATCTTGCATACGATGCACTCAACGCATTTGGACGCGATAAATTAGCGGCACTATTTACGCGTTTTGATATTGATTGTGCACTGGATTTTGATGCCTTTAATCAACAGTTTTCTGGCTTAAGTCGCCAAGCTTATATTGATTTTATCCAATCCAATTAAGTGAAGCATTTGAAATGCTCCATTCACCGTAGATTGACGACTAAAATAAAAAACCCTGTAAAACAGGGTTTTTATCAAACGCAAATTAAAATGGAATATCATCATCCAAATCATCAACCATCGGTGCTGGAGCTGGTGCCATGCGTTTGGGTGCAGCAGGCGGTGCACTGTTCATCGCAGGGGCTTGATTGTAACCACCTTGATCATACTGATTTTGGTTATTATAGCCACCTTGTTGCTGATTGTTATCATAACCATTTGAAGAGCCTGAATTGTCACCACGTGAGCCGACCATTTTCATTTCACTGGCCATGATTTCATAAGCAGTGCGCTCTACACCATCTTTGCCTGTGTATTTACGCGATTGAATGCGGCCTTCAATATACACTTGGCTGCCTTTTTTCAAGTATTGACCAGCAATTTCAGCCAATCGACGGTACATGGTAATGTTATGCCATTCTGTACGGCTTTGACGCTCACCATTTTTGTCTTTCCATTGCTCTGTGGTAGCAATGCTAAAGTTGGCTACCGCTTCGCCATTTGGCATGTAACGAACTTCAGGATCTCGTCCCAAGTTACCCAATAAAATCACTTTATTAACTGACATGTATCGCTCCAGTAAGGATTTGTTCTGCTTTATCGGCATCAAAGCCGTGCTGCAAAACTTTTAAATAAACATTCTCATTGTTATCATCAAACACCACTTCTTCAACACCAGCCACATGGCTTAATTGTGTTTGCAAAGCAGATAACTGACTTTGCCAATGAAGGGGGATATTTTTCACAATATTTTTAACTGGCTTCGGTGCTGGTGCACTTAGGGCAATAATAAACCACAATGTCATTAGTACGGTACAAAAACCGAAAATTCCCGCAAAATCGTATTGTTTAAAGATATAACCACCCAAAGCACCACCCATAAACACACCCAAAGATTGCATGGTATTGTAAATTCCCATCGCCGTGCCCTTGGTTTGGGTTTTGGATACTTTTGAAACCAAAGAAGGCAGTGTTGCTTCTAAGGTATTAAAACCAACAAAGTAAGCAATCAAAGCGGCAACAACAATCCACAAACTGTGTAAATTGGTTGCCAAAATTAACTGGGCAATCACCAATAAGCCAATGGCGCTAACAAAAATGGGCTTGAGCTTATTTCGGGTTTCACCAATAATCACAGCGGGTACCATTAACACCAAGCCCAATACCACAGCAGGTAAATAAATTTGCCAGTGCGCTTGCTTGTCTAAACCCAATTGCACCAATGCCAAAGGCAAAGATAAGAACAGTGCCATTTGCGCAGCATGCAATAAAAAGACGCCAATATTCAAACGCCACAATTGGGTGTCTTTTAACACCAATGGCAAATTAGCGGCTTTGACACCTGAATCCAAATGCACTTTGACTTTTTTGGGTGTTGGCACCAAAAAATGCACGGTTGCCATGGAAATCAACGTTAATACACCTGTTAAAACAAACATGCCGGGCACACCCATAATGCTTTGCAAAAAGGGGCTAATCACCAAACTGCCTGCAAAAGTTAAACCAATGCTCAAACCCACCATCGACATGGCTCGAGTG
Source organism: Neisseriaceae bacterium (assembly GCA_030151665.1). Lineage (GTDB taxonomy): Bacteria > Pseudomonadota > Gammaproteobacteria > Burkholderiales > Neisseriaceae > JASLFS01. The sequence continues at coordinate 6,440 of JASLDB010000173.1, read as the reverse complement.
CGGACTTCTTCACGGGTTAGATCTGCAAGCAATGCCGTCACTGCAGCACTCACAGCACCTGCACCTTGAATGGCACGAGCCAATGTTAATGATTCAATAGATGTTGCTTGTGCTGCCATAAAACTACCAATAGCAAAAATCACCAAACCAAAATAAATGACTGGTTTGCGACCAAATTTATCGGATGCCAAACCAAACGGCAATTGAAAAATCGCCTGTGTTAACCCATACATGCCCAAAGCCCAACCCACCCAAATGGCGTTATGGCCATTTTGCAAAGTTGGTGCATACAGGGCAAAAACAGGCAAAATCAAAAACATGCCCAACATTCTTAGTGCATACACAGATGCCAGTGTGATACTGGCACGTAATTCCATCGGGTTCATAAAACCATTACCCTCTATTTAATAAATCGCTTGTATTGCCTCTTCCATCAAAGAGGTCCTTGGTATTGCCAATTGCGTTGATAAGCGCCCAATACCGCATTGGGGTATTTTGCCTTGCCCAAACTGCCGTTGAATCTCCCCAAGGCACGGGACATATCGCCATTTTCAAGATTCAAATAATGGCGCAAAATGGTGCAACCATACCTTAAATTGGTCCGAATATCGAATAAATTATGAGAAGGCGCACCAATATAGCGTACCCAAAATGGCATCACTTGCATTAACCCCCGCGCGCCCACACCACTGATGGCATAACGGCGAAAACGACTTTCAACTTCAATCAAGCCCAATACCAATTGTGGATCCAAACCTGCTCGTTTTGCTTCGTAGTGCACATGCAATAAAATAACACGCTGCTCTTTCGGATCACTTTCAAATTTGCTTAATCGCTGCTGCATCTCTTGTAACCAGTGATTTGCTGCATGGGGATTTGAAAAATACAGTTGTGGAGGATTAACACTTTCCACAGATTGGCGCATGCTAGAAGCCACATTATCAGCCAAGGTTTCTTCTCGCTGTGCACCAGCTTGCACCCAAGTACTCAAGAACAAGCTGCCTATACCCAACACAATCCCACGTCGTGAATATCTTTTCATCGTTTGCTTATCAACTTCAACTAGGCCTATTGAATAACCCGATTGCTTTAATCGACAAAACCCATAAACGTCCAGTCTGTTTGACCGCCCGCTCGCATGGGAACCAATTGCTCATCACCATACACCAAGGTTTCAACAACGTCTTGAGCTTGTTTAATCAATTTAATCTTGCGCTGATTAATCGGCAATCCATAAAATCGAGGGCCATTCAGTGATGCAAATGCTTCTAATTTATCCAAAGCACCTGCTTTTTCAAAAACTTCCGCATACAATTCAATCGCGATATGGGCACTGAACATCCCCGCACAACCACAGGCATTTTCTTTGGCATGTTTGGCATGGGGTGCGGAATCCGTTCCCAAGAAAAACTTATGAGCATGTTCACCAGTAACCGCTTTAACCAGTGCAGCACGGTGTGTTTCTCGCTTCAAAACGGGCAGGCAATAATGATGTGGGTGAATGCCTCCGACCAATAAACTATTGCGATTCAATAGCAAATGTTGTGGTGTCACACTGGCGGCAATTTGGTTACCCAAACACATCACAAAATCAGCAGCATCTGCAGTGGTAATGTGTTCAAACACCACTTTTAATTCTGGCAATGCTTTCATCACTGGTGCCAAAACACGCTCAATAAACATCGCTTCACGGTCAAATACATCAATCTGGGCATCAGTCACTTCACCATGCACCAAAAGCAACATGCCCTCTTTGGCCATCACTTCCAATACTGGCAACAATTTATGTAAATTGGTGACACCTGAATCCGAATTGGTTGTTGCCCCGGCTGGATACAATTTAAATGCCACAACACCTGCTGCTTTGGCATCTTTTACCATTTGTGCAGTGGTTTTATCAGTCAAATACAACGTCATTAATGGGGTAAAATCCACATCTTTGGGAATAGCAGCCTCGATGCGATTTTTATAAGCCAAGGCGTCTGCAACACTGACAACAGGTGGGCGTAGGTTAGGCATGACCACTGCACGTGCCATTTGACGGGCAGTATAAGGCAAAACCGCATGCAAAGCATCGCCATCACGCAAATGTAAGTGCATGTCGTCTGGTTGGGTTAAAATTAAAGTCTGCATGTGTCATGTCCTCATGATATCAATATTATTTGTGCTTGAGCACGATGGTGTAAACAATGACACCCGACTCTTCATGTTCATTCAGTGAAATAAATTCGTGCCCTGTGTGGCGACAAAATGCTTCAAAATCCTCTGGTGCACCCGCATCAGTGGCCAAAACAGTTAACACCACGCCTGCATTCAATTGTGACAAGGTTTTTTTTGCTTTTAAGATGGGCAATGGGCATTTCAAACCCTTAACATCCAACATCACTGCATTATTCATATTTCACCTAAAAATGCTTGCTAATTTGCGGCTCGTATTATATCAAACTGCGTATTTTTCTGCAGACAATTGACTGCGAAAACATGGCTTTTCGTTTACAATACTGTTTTTCTATTATCCTTTTTATTGGGGAGTGTGCGTCATGTTCAAACCCACATTGGTTTTATTGTGCTTAATCAGTAGTAGTCTGGCTTTTGCAGCCAAAAAAGATGGATACAATTACAATTACAACGCCCCTGATAGTTTATTCACAAGAGAAGCTCCGGATACCGCATTTAATACGGAAGCATATCCAACTGATAGTGATAAATGGGTTGAGGTCTTTATTAACCGAACCTATCCCAATACCGTTAAAATCCAAAATCCTGGTGTGGTTTGGAACCTTGCTGATCGCTCAATTCAATATACCTTGGATATTATTTCCCCAAAAGGTTTTCACAATACTAGCCAAGAAGTGTTGCACTGCGGTTCACAAAAAGTCAAAGTTTTGGCATATGCTGATACAGAAGCCAAGCGCTGGATTCCTATTCAAAAAACACAATGGAAACAAGTCGCCAGTGCTTTAACCAGCAATGATGTGGTTCGTTATACGCTCTATCGTGGGCTGTGCGAAGATGGTTTCCCCCTAAAAGAAGAACAGCTACAAGAACGAATTAAAAAATTGAGTTTTAACTAATGCTTCCCGAATTATTTATTGAATATTTGCCTTGGCTTTTGTTATTGGGTTTTTGTGCTGGCACCATGGACGCTGCTGTCGGCGGCGGTGGACTGGTACAAATCCCCGGTGTCTTTACCTTATTGCCCCAACACACGCCAGTGGCTTCGGTGATGGGCAGTAATAAATTTGCATCATTTTGCGGTACTGCAGTGGCCACCCGCCAATATGTAAAAAAAATCAAAGTCCCTTGGCGCATGTTATTGCCCGCGGCACTACTGGCATTTATTGCTTCTTTTTTAGGCTCCATACTGGTCAGCCATTTACCTGTTGCCTTTATTAAACCCTTTATGCTTGTGGTGCTCGTCTTAATGGCCATTTACACCTTTATCAAAAAAGATTTAGGCCAAAGTACCCGCGACACACCACTAACACCAAAAGAATACCGCTATGGTTATGCTTGTGGTGCAGCCATTGGTTTTTATGATGGATTGGTTGGTCCTGGTACAGGCAGTTTTTTAACCTTTTTGTTTGTGCGAATTTTTCATTTTGACTTTTTAACTGCAACGGCCAGCGCCAAAGTCATTAATCTCACCACCAACCTCGCTGCCTTGAGCTTTTTCATTCCCAGTGGCCATGTTCTGTGGCTTTATGCCATTCCCTTGGCCATGGCAAACTTACTGGGCAATGTGACAGGTGTTTTCTTGGCATTGCGTGGTGGTACACAGATTTTACGACACTTGTTTTTGGTATTATTGGTTATTTTAATAGGCAAATTCGCTTGGGATTTGCGGTATTTATTTGTGTAAGCAAGAGTATTTATGAAAAATTGGATTTTTCTATTCATCGCCATTGTATCGGAAGTCATCGCCACCTCCGCCTTAAAATCCAGTGAAGGCTTCAGTCGTTTCTGGCCATCTATTTTGGTGATTGTTGGTTATGCCTTGGCATTTTATTGCCTATCCCTGACTTTGCGCACCATCCCTGTTGGTATTGCTTATGCCATCTGGTCTGGCGTGGGCGTGGTCGCTGTATCAATTTTCTCATGGTTATATTATGGTCAAAAATTAGACATGCCCGCTATTTTGGGCATTGCCTTGATTATTTTGGGTGTTTGTATCATGAATTTGTTTTCAAAAAGCAGTGCCCATTAAACAATACCGCCCTTTGGGGCGGTATTTTGTTGTTAAAACCATCTTATTACAAAGCAGCCAGTGCCTGTGTCAAATCTGCTTTTAAATCATCAATGTGTTCTAAACCAATCGACAAGCGCAATAGATTAGGCTCAATACCTGCTTCTTTTTTCGCTTCTGGTGAAACTTTGCCATGTGTCGTGGTATAAGGATGGGTAATGGTGGATTTCACATCACCCAAATTACCCGTACGAGAAAATAATTTTACCGCATCAACCACAGCCCAAGCTTCTTGTTTTCCACCTTTGACTTCAAATGCCAACACAGCACCAAATGCTTTTTGCTGCTTTTTCGCCAACTCATGTTGAGCATGACTGGGTAAACCACCGTAATACACCCTATTAACCTTCGGATGACTCTCTAACCAAGTTGCCAATGCCAATGCATTACTGCATTCTTTTTCTGCACGCACAAACAAAGTATCTAAACCACTTAACAGCAGCCATGCATTAAAAGGTGACAAGATTTCACCACTGGTGCGTACATGACCATGCACGGTATCAATCAATTCTGCACGACCACAAACAATACCACCCAAAGCACGACCATGACCATCTATCAACTTCGTTGCTGAAGACACGGTTAAATCAGCACCCAATGCAATAGGCAATTGTACTGCAGGGGAGCAAAAACAGTTATCTACCACCAATAAAGCTTGGTGTTTTTTTGCTAATTGGCTCAATGCAGCCATGTCAGCGATTTCACCCAATGGGTTGGATGGTGTTTCTAAAAACAATAACTTGGTATTGTCTTGCATGGCATCTTGCCATGCTTGTGGATTCGTTAAATCCACAAACGTCGCCGTGATATTAGAACGGGTTAAAATGGTATTAATCAAACCCATGGTTGAACCAAATAAACTGCGGCTGGCAACCAAATGATCCCCTGCTTGCAAAAAACTCATGAGCACAGCTTGAATCGCCGCCATGCCACTGGCTGTCGCCAAACCTTTTTCTGCACCTTCTAATAAAGCCATTCTTTGCTCAAATGCTCGAACGGTTGGATTGGCCGTGCGTGAGTAGGTAAAACCATCAACCGTGCCTGCAAACAATGCCTCAGCTTCAGCCGCTGTTTGGTATGTAAAACTACTCGTCATGAATAAGGCTTGAGTGTGTTCATGGTAGTCGGTGATTTCACGCCCACCGCGGATGGCCAATGTTTCTGGTTGCCATTGTTGCGACATATTATTCCTTTATTTAACCAGGTTAAGTAGATTCGTGTGTTTTAAAAGACTAAAGCATGCACACATCCTATTACTATATAAAAAAAAAGCTGGCTAATGCCAGCTTTTTTTATTCATTCAACCATGAATTTTATTCATTGTCATCATCATCTGACACACGAACGCTGTGATCAACAGTACTGGCAACATGAGATTGACTGTCATTGCCTTGAGCCAATCGTGCCAAATAAGCCTCATCAACATCACCTGTTACATAGCGACCATCAAAGCATGAGGTATCAAAGTCATCAATATTTTTATTCATGTCTTTTAATACTTGTACCAAATCATCCAAAGCTTGGAATACCACACCATCAGCATTCACTTCTTTGGCAATTTGTTCTGCTGTTCTACCTGTCGCAATCAATTCATCACGCGTTGGCATATCAATGCCATAAACATTGGGGTAACGGACTTCTGGCGCAGCCGATGCAAAATACACTTTTTTTGCCCCAGCCTTCTTAGCCATTTCCACGATTTCCAAACTGGTTGTACCGCGCACAATCGAGTCATCCACCAACAAAATATTTTTACCGGCAAATTCCCATTCCACAGGGCTTAACTTTTGGCGAACAGATTTCTTGCGGGTGGCTTGGCCTGGCATAATAAATGTACGACCAATGTAGCGGTTTTTGATAAAACCTTCACGGTATGGCAAATCCAAATGACGAGCCAATTCCAATGCACTTGGGCGACTGGTGTCTGGAATCGGCATCACCACATCAATTTCATCAATCGGCAATTCTTTTTTGACTTTATCAGCCAAAGTAATGCCCATGTTTAAACGAGCTTGGTAAACAGAAATGCCATCAATCACTGAGTCTGGACGAGCGAAATAAACATATTCAAATAAACAAGGTGCCAATTGTGACTTATCTGCTTCAATGCATTGTTTAGCATGCATTTCACCTTCAAAGCTAATGAACACAGCCTCACCAGGAGCGACATCACGCAACAAGTCAAAACCCAAAG
>JASLDB010000231.1 GCA_030151665.1 Neisseriaceae bacterium | reverse complement strand
TATGCCAATGGGGAATCGGATGATTTTGCATGTATTTTGAGCAGATGATGCCGAAATAATGACAATTGCGACCATGAATTTTGGACAAATTGGTGAAAATAACAGTTACTTTAATATTAGTAAATTTGTTACTTGGTTTAATGATGTGGCTTGATTAATAAGGCTTGAAGAAAAATAATTTAAAAAATAGCCAATGAAATACAATAAATAGCGAAAATTTGATTATATATTTTTATTTTATTGACATTTTTTTGGGGGTGAAGCTGTATTGAAAAACGATTTTAAAGACAAAAAAGCTGCTAGGTTGATGCCCAAAGCAGCTTTTCTTTGCCGTGTTTGAATGTAGATTAGCCTGTGTTACGTAAGCCTTGTGCTACACCATTGATGGTTAAATGCACCAATGCCAATATTTTTTCATCATTGGGGTTTTGACGAAGTTGTGCCAATAGTTCAATTTGCATCCAATTCAATGCATCCAAAAATGGCATGCGCAATGTTAATGAACGGGCCAGACTGCGGTTGTCAGCAAGTAAATGACTGACTTGCAATATTTGCAATAAAGCTTGGCGACTGCGTTTATACTCTGCCAATACCAAATCAAAAATTGCCCGAGCAGCGGTTTGATCATTGGCTAAACGAATATAGCCTTCGGCAATTTCCATATCGGTTTTGGCCATGACTTGTTCCATATTGGATAACATGGCATGGAAAAAGGCGCTGTTTTTAGCTTGTTCTTGCAATTTGCTCATGGCTGCTGCATCGCTTTGTAATAGGCTTTCTACTGCGGTGCCAAATCCATACCAAGCAGGGAGCATGGAGCGTGTTTGTGTCCATGAGAAAACCCAAGGAATAGCGCGCAAATCTTGGATTTTAGCCAAAGTTTTACGGCTAGCGGGACGGCTACCGATATTCAATGAAGCAATTTCTTGAATTGGGCAAGTTTGCAAGAAAAAATCAATAAAGCCATCATGAGTGATTAAATCACGATAATGATTAAATGCCGCATCCGATAAGGCTTGCATAATGGCTTGATCTGGCGCTTGTGTATTGTGTGGCATGATACTGGCTTCCAGTGTGGCAGCCACAATGGTTTCCAGATTTCGCTCGGCGTTCGCTGGGTCAGCATATTTAAAGGTAATCACTTCACCTTGTTCTGTGATACGAATTTGTCCTGCTACACTGTCAGCCGGTTGTGCCAAAATCGCATCATGTGATGGGCCACCACCCCGACCAACACTGCCACCCCGACCATGGAATAAGCGCATGCGAACATTGTGGCGTTTAAAGACTTCAACCAAACTGGCTTCTGCTTGATAGAGCGACCATTGACTGGTGACATAACCACCGTCCTTATTGCTATCAGAGTAACCTAACATGATTTCTTGGATGCGTTCACGGCCATTGAGTGCATTTTGATACCAAGGCAAGGCAAACAAAGCATCCATGACTTCTATACAGCCTTCCAAAGCCTCAATGGTTTCAAATAAGGGCACAATGTTTAAACGGCTGTGTACAGCTTGACCGTCTAAATACAATAAACCCGTTTCTTTTAAGAGCAATGCCACCACCAATACATCACTAACCGTTTCAGCATTGGAGATAATGCTTTGGTTAATGGCGGTTTCACCATATTGTTCTTTGATTTGGCGTGCCGCTTGGAAAATCGCCAATTCCCGTTGTGTGCTCTCATCATAGGTGGTAAATGGGTTTAATAACGGGCGCTGATTGTTGAGTTCTCGCAATAGCACTTGTTGGCGGGCGGCTTCATTAAGCGATAAGAAGTTTTCTAAATCAGCATGGGCGAACAAATCTGCCACGGCTTCTGCTTGAATTTGGGCATGTTGACGCAAATCCAATGGCATTAAGTAAAATTGGAAAATAGATGCGGCACGCAATAAATGAGCCAATCGACCTTCTGCCAATAAAGCACTGCCATTATCAATAAGGGATTGTTGGATGATGTTTAAGTCGGCGATAAAGTCTTCGCATGAACCATAAGCCTCACCCAAACCAAATGGGCAGTCAATATCAGCGCCTAAATTTGCTGCGGTTGCTGCCAGTTTGGATAGGATATAGGCAATCACGCGGCGATAAGGTTCTTCTTCACGTGCACGCTCTGTGTCTGGTGATATTGCAGACAGTGCCAATAAATCGGCATTGGCATGGACATGACGAATCGACAATGGTAATTCTAAATACAGATGACCCAATTCTTCACGGTAAAAAGCAAATACGGTTTGGGCATGGCGTTTGAATGCTGTGGTTAGTGTATCTGCATTGACAAAAGGATTGCCATCACGGTCGCCACCAACCCAGCCACCAATTTGGAAAAAATTGGGTACGGCAATGGGACGACCATAAACTGCTTGTAGTTCTTCAGCGATTTTTTGGTATAGCTTTGGTACGGCTTGGAAAAAGCTCAGTGGGAAATAAGCCAATGAGTTGGTGATTTCATCATTCACACTGATTTTAAAATGGCGGGTTTCATTGGTTTGCCACAAAGTTTGTAACACCACACGCAATTCATGAGCCAATTGTTTTCGTTCGTTATTGGATTGACTTTGATTGCGGCGGGTGAGTAAACCACGAATGTGTCGATGCAAGCCAAGAATGGTTTGTCGTTGCACTTCTGTTGGGTGGGCAGTGAGCACAGCGGCGACATGCATGTTCGCTAGCTCTTGTTCCATGGCTTCACTGCTTAATTGGTTTTGTTCGATTTTTTTTAATGATGCAGCCAAGCTACCCGGTGCTACAGTGTGTGATTCATTTTCGTAGGCTAGGCGACGACGCTCATGGTGTGTGTCTTCTGCAATATTGAAAACCTGAGCAAATAAGCCACAAGATCGGACGAGATCTTCGATTTCTTGGGTCGATAGTTTAGGCAATAAGCTGTTTAATTCTGCTTGGGGTTCTGTGCTATTGAGTAAAGCATCCAAAGCATCAAGAACATGGTGGGGTATTTCTTGGCGTAAAACAGCCAGTAAGGCTTCACTCAAAAAGGAAACATCATCTAATAATGGCGCATCCTTGGGATTGGCCAGCAAAGTGTGCAGCATAATCTCTCTTCCTTTAAAATGCATGGGCAATGGTGGATGGTAATTGGGCCTTGCTTTTATTGGTATTGGCTCAATAATGGACAAATATGAACCTAAATATCGTAATTAGTGATTCATAATAGCCATAACCCATAATGCAGATTTTCGAATGTGCTCGCAAGTGCTATTTTTGTGCGAAATAGAATATTTACTTGATTTTGATGGTTATTTAATATTTTTCATTGTTAAATCAATTATTTAAATTTATGGGTAAAAAAAAATGAGTCGATGCCTTGAATTTATTTAATTAGCCCTAATTTTTGATAGCAACAGAAATACTTTTGGCAGTGGGTGGCTTGGTGCCATTGCCTGTCTACATTATCAATACTAAACACTTAAAGTTTGAAAACATTGAGTGGAACTAATGTCATTTTGGAGAGTTGATTTATGACTATTCGTCCTTTAAACGACCGTGTGGTTGTTAAACGTGTTGAAGCTGAAGAAAAAACGGCTTCTGGTATCGTATTGCCAGGTGCTGCTGCTGAAAAACCTGATATGGGTGAAGTGATTGCAGTTGGTGAAGGCAAACGTTTGGATAACGGTGATCGCATCGCTTTAGATGTTAAAGTTGGCGATAAAGTGATTTTTGGCAAATACGCTGGCCAAACTGTAAAAGTAGATGGCGAAGAGTTGATGGTAATGCGCGAAGAAGACATCTTCGGCATTATTGCTTAATTTATCGTTTCATTCATCAATACCCAAGCTGATTGGCATGACTGCTGATTAGCTGAGACAAAATTTAGTTTTGGAGAGTTTAAATGACTGCAAAAGACGTTCAATTTGGTAATGAAGCACGCCAAAAATTGGTTGCTGGTGTGAACACCTTGGCCAATGCTGTAAAAGTAACTTTGGGCCCTAAAGGCCGTAACGTAATTTTAGACCGTTCATTCGGTGGTCCACACATCACCAAAGACGGTGTATCTGTTGCCAAAGAAATCGAATTAAAAGACAAATTCGAAAACATGGGCGCACAAATGGTTAAAGAAGTTGCGTCTAAAACAGCAGACGTAGCAGGTGACGGCACCACAACAGCAACTGTATTGGCTCAAGCCATTGTTGCTGAAGGCATGAAATACGTAGCCGCTGGCATGAACCCAACAGATTTAAAACGTGGTATCGATAAAGCGGTTGCTGCTTTGGTTGAGCAATTGAAAACCTTGGCAAAACCTTGCGATACTTCAAAAGAAATTGCCCAAGTGGGTTCTATCTCTGCTAACTCTGATGAAGAAATTGGCAAAATCATTGCTTCTGCCATGGAAGAAGTGGGCAAAGAAGGTGTGATTACCGTTGAAGATGGCAAATCATTGGAAAACGAATTAGAAGTCGTTAAAGGTATGCAGTTTGACCGCGGTTATTTGTCACCATACTTCATTAACGATGCTGAAAAACAAATCGCTGCTTTAGAAGCACCATATGTTTTGTTGTTTGACAAAAAAATCAGCAATATCCGTGATTTGTTGCCAGTATTGGAACAAGTGGCTAAATCTAGCCGTCCACTATTGATTATTGCAGAAGATGTTGAAGGCGAAGCTTTGGCAACATTGGTTGTGAATAACATCCGCGGTATTTTGAAAACTGTTGCTGTTAAAGCCCCTGGCTTCGGTGATCGTCGCAAAGCTATGTTGCAAGACATCGCTGTGTTGACTGGTGGTACTGTGATTTCTGAAGAAATCGGTTTGTCTTTGGAAAAAGTGACTTTAGAAGACTTGGGTCAAGCCAAACGCATCGAAATTGGTAAAGAAAACACCATTATTATTGATGGCGTGGGCGACAAAACATTGGTTGATGCCCGTGTTGCTGAAATCCGCCAACAAATCGAAGTGGCTTCTAGCGAATACGACAAAGAAAAATTGCAAGAACGCGTGGCCAAATTGGCTGGCGGTGTTGCGGTGATTAAAGTCGGTGCTGCTACTGAAGTTGAAATGAAAGAGAAAAAAGACCGTGTAGATGATGCATTG
>JASLDB010000112.1 GCA_030151665.1 Neisseriaceae bacterium | reverse complement strand
AACAGGGAACTGGCGGCTTAAGAATGAGCCTTGTGGGGCAAACATCATTGGTGCCAATATGCCTGTGCCGATGATAATGGCAACATACACTAAGCTACTTTGTGCCGTACCCAATAATGCCATAAATGGGTAAGCGAAAAGGGCAGACAATAAACCACCTACCATCAACACTTTTTTGCTGCTGTATTTGTCACACATCCAACCAAAAAATGGCACAGCAACAATGGCTACCAAGCTTGCTAATGTGACTGACAAAGATGTGACATTAGCAGATACCCCTTTGAACTGGGTTAAATACGCCAAAGAAAATGTTTTGAAAATATAACTCAAAGCGTTGTAGCCAATGGCCAAGAAAAACACAACGCCCAAGCCTTTTAAGTTGGTTTTAAACAAATCTTTAAAAGGTGAGGCTTGTTTAACTTTGGTTTGGGCTGCATCGTAGTCAGGGGTTTCAGGTAAACTTTTACGCACCCAAAGACCAATAAACACCAATACAATGCTCAATAAAAACGGAATGCGCCAGCCACCTGACAATAAAAATTCATCACCATTTAGCGTTAGTACATACACTGTTAATGATGACAACAGTAATCCCAAATTCAAACCCAAAGCAGGCCAAGCACCTTGGCGACCTTTTTTGTTGCTAGAAGCATGCTCATAAGACGTTACCGCTGCACCAGCTAATTCAGCACCTGCCCCCAGGCCTTGGATAATGCGAATGGCCACCAAGAAAACAGCCGCCCACACACCAATGCTGTCATAGCTTGGAATCAAACCAATGGCAGCCGTACAAATGCCCATTAAACAAAAGGTGACAAACAGCATTTTTTTGCGACCATAGCGGTCACCAAAATAGCCAAAGAAAATACCACCCAAGGGTCTGGCAATAAAGCCAATGGCAAATGTTGCAAACGCTTGCAAGGTTGCCACTTGTGGATTGGATGTATCAAAAAAGACCTTACTAAAAACGATGGAAGCCATCGTGGCATACAGGTAAAAATCATACCATTCGAGCATGGAGCCAACGATGGTGGCCGTTGCGACTTTGCGTAAGCGCTTCTTTTCTTCTTGTGGGGTTTCAAAAGTTTTTTGCATGTTTGTCCTCTTAATTCATGTGTTATTGGTTTAGGCTTTGCTGTTGTTATGGTTTGTGCATGATTTCGCGCACGATGTATTCTGCAATCGCCATCGATGATGTTGCTCCAGGTGAGGGGGCGTTGCGAATATGGGTAATTTTGCCTTGTTTGCGTATCACAAAATCGTCTACCAAAGCACCATTCTTTTCCATGGCTTGGGCACGAATACCACGCACAGCAGGGGTTACACTGACATCAGATAGTGATGGAACATATTTGGCAGCTTCATGGACAAAGTTGGTTTGGCTTAAAACGGTTTTGAGTTCACGTATGGCTGCTGGAATGTTTTTAGACGAAAAACGCCAAAAACCAGGGTAGCTTAAATAATCAATCATATCGGTTAAGCTCATTTTTTTACCGTTATATGATTCACGACCAAAGGAAATAAAAGCATTGGGACCAATGGTCATTTGACCATCAATGCGTTTGGTAAAGTGCACACCTAAAAATGGGTATTTGGGATCGGGTACAGGGTAGATTAAACCTTTTACATGGCTTTTGAAGGTTTCATCAATCACATAGTATTGACCAAAAAATGGCACGATTTTTGGGGTGGCTTCGTCGCCTGAATGTTGTGCTAGACGATCAGATTGTAAGCCTGCACAAGAAATAGCATAGTCAAAAGCGGTTTCATGCACATGGCCATTTTCTAACTCCACACGAATGTCATCACCATCTTGTTTTAAGCGATGCACTGGAGAATTTAATAAAATGCTGCCGCCTTTTTCACGAATTTCATCGGCAATGCGTTTGGCAATGGTGCCATAACTGACAATGGCAGTACGGGGTGAATGCAAGGCTTTGATACCGATACAGTTAGGCTCAAACTCTTGAATCTCATCGCCTTGTAATATGCGCACATCTGGCACACCATTAGCCAATGATTTTTGATAAATGGCATCTAATCGTGGTAGTTCTTCTTGGTTGAGCGCCACAACAACTTTGCCACATTCATCATAGGGCAACTGGTTTTCTTCACAATACGTTTTCACAAGTTCCGTGCCACGGCGGCAAAGTCTGGCTTTTAAACCACCTGGTTCATAGTATAAACCCGCATGAACCACGCCTGAATTGTGGCTGGATTGGTGACCTGCAACATCAGATTCTTTCTCGAATACCGTTACAGAAGCATCGGGATGGTCTAAAATGATTTGCCTCGCCACTGCAAGACCATTGATACCGCCGCCAATAATGGCATATTTATTCTGTTTCACTGTAATCACCTTGATATGAAAACCATTCAAAAAAACAAGACCCTTGCTGAAGAAGCATTTGATATTTTGCGTAGTGCCATTGTGAATAACCAATTGGAATTTAACGCGCTTTATTCCGCCACTGAACTTGGGCAGATGCTTGGCGGTATTTCCAGAACACCTGTGCGAGAAGCAGCACAAATGTTGGAAAAAATTGGCATGGTGCAAATTGAAAAAAACCGTGGCATTCGTATTTTGCCCACCTCACTTGAGATGTTGATTGAGTCTTTTCAAATTCGATTGATGCTAGAAGTCCCTATTATTCGCCGTGCTGCTCAGCTTAGAACTGAAGAGCATGTGGCTAAAATCAATGCATTGCTATTGTCGTTTGATCAGTGTGCCAAAAGTGGGGATATCGCCAAAACTTTGGAAGCCGACCGTGATTACCATTTGGGATTGCTTGAGATTGTGAGCAATCAACAAGCCAATAAGATTATTGCCAATACCCGAAACACGGTATTGATTACGGGTGCTAGCACCATTCCCCATTCTCGCAGTTGCATTGAGACCTATAACGATCACTTATTATTGCACCAAGCCATATTGGATAAAGATGTGATTGCGGCGGGTAACGCCATGAAACAACACATTATCAATACCGCTTCGCTGCTTATTCAACAAGAATCTGCCAAGCGAGCAGATTGGCACAATTTTGATGTGACAAGCCAACTGTCTTGGATTCATCCTTAATATTTCGCATCATTGCATGTTGCATGCAACTTGTAAAATGAAAATTTCAGTTCGTTAGTTAGTTGATTGATTTGTATTGTTTTGTTTTTTATATAAGGCGTATTTATTCTTTGAATAAGTACGCTTTGTGTATTGCAGAGGTTATCACCTACAAAATGTACATTATCATCGTGAGTAACAGCAAGGTGTAACTTTTGATATAGAAAAAAGCCTTTGCATTAGCAAAGGCTTTTTTGGTATTTGGCGGAAGCGGTGAGATTCGAACTCACGGAGGGGTATAAGCCCTCGACGGTTTTCAAGACCG
>JASLDB010000110.1 GCA_030151665.1 Neisseriaceae bacterium | reverse complement strand
AGTGATTGCCATGTATGAACTTTATTTGACACCATCTGCATTAAAGCAGTTGCCAAATACCAAGCCTTTGCATTATGCGCAAGTGAATGTGCAATACAAAATACCTGAATCACAGGTACAACACACTTTTAGTGTGCCAATACAACGATTGAGTTTGCCATTGAATCGTGCCAATGTGGATAATCGCCTGGTGATTGCTGTTGCTGGTTTGGCTCAGAAAATGGCTGGTGTGGATTTAGGACGTTGGCAGGTGATTGATGGACAAAAAGCCTTGCAGCAAGTGCCCCTTAAACACCAATACACTTGGGTACCGATGCTCATTGCCAGAATTGATAAAGTCATAGACGATGATGCCATGAAGCCAAATAGGGAAGATTATCGTAAGGTGGGAGATTGAAAAACAAAAGGATGTTGACTTAATACTTCAATCAACAAATCCAATAAAGCCCTAACCCTTGCCGGCAATAATTTTTGTGTGGGCCAAATGGCGTAAATTTCTCGCTTGGGGATGCAATAATTGGGGAGGATTGTGAGGAGTTCACCAGACTCAATGGCATCAGCACATTGGCTTAAAGGGACATACAATAAACCTCGACCGGCTTTGGCCATGCGTAAAGCAATAGAAAATTCATTTACCCGCAATACTGCTTTTTCAGGCTGCCATGTAAAGACTTCTGCCAAGGGATTTTCTCGTTCTTGTAAGCGAATTTTGCTCATGGGTTCGCTTATCAGCCATTTGTGTTGGGGTAAATCGCTAGGTGTATTAATGGTCGGGTGTTTGGAGACATAATCAGGCGAAGCCACCAAACGAAAGGCAACATAGCCTAATAAGCGTTGTGACATGGTTGAGTCAGGTTGCTTACCCAAGCGAATGGCCAAATCACCACCCATCTCAAAAATATTTTCATTGAAGTTACTCAAGCGCAATTCAAGGTCGATTTGTGGATAACGCTCCATAAACTCTTGCCAAATGGGGTAAAGCAAAGAATTGGATAAATTCAACGGAGCCAATACCCGAATAAAACCTGATATATCATTGATACTGGCATGAATTTCTTGTGTTGCTTGGTTGAGTGAGCGAAATAGTGGTTTGCATTTCTCATAATAATGCAACCCTTCGGGTGTCATGCTTAGCTGTCTTGCGCTGCGGTGCAATAGACGACAATTGAGTTGCTCTTCTAAAGTACGTAATCGCCGTGTTAGCGTCGGCGCAGGAATAGCCATACGCCGAGCGGCTTCTTTTAAACTACCTGCATCCACGATTTGAATAAAACAATATAAGTTGTCTAGCATGATTTCAAAAATGAAATTTAAAATTAAATAAATGACTATTTTATTGTAAATGAAATTTTAATACAATGACTCATCATTCGAATAGGAAGTTATCATGAGAGTAGTGTTTGCAATATTGATGTCAGCCATCATGACTTTAATCATGACACTGTGGGTGAGTATGTTAAATCTCGGCTTTTCCCCAGATTTTTTATGGAAATGGGCGCGTGCTTTTGTGATGGCTTGGCCTGTGGCTTTTTTGAGTGTATTGATGATTGCACCCAGAGTGCAAAAAATATCGGCTTATATTGTTAATGATTTATTGAAAGCAAAACATGACTGAATACCCTCGTTTACCTTACACTGAACTTTCAGCCTCTGCCTTTGCAGGTTTTATCCAAGTGCGAAAAGCAGTTGCAAAAGCAGGCAATGTCAATCCTGAATGGGTGGCGATGTTGGAGTTGCGGGTATCGCAACTGAATGGATGCAGTTATTGCTTGCATTTACACAGCCAGGAATTGAAGCATTTGGGGGTGAGTGAGCAAAAAATACATGAATTAGGTGGTTGGCAATGCAGCCAGCTTTTTTCGGCAGCGGAAAAGACTGCCTTGGCTTGGGCGGATAGTTTAACGCAGATTACCCAAACCCATGTGGCACAGGCGGAGTTTGTTGCCATGAAGTTACATTTTAGCGATGCTGCCATCAGTGACATGAGCATGATTATTTCCAATATGAATGCGATGAATCGGGTAGGCATTGCCATGCGCAGCGTATAAGCATATTAATCTGCCAAAATAGAAAAAAATTAGTAGCAGCATGAGATAAGTCATATTTGTATGGCATGTATACATGATTTTTATCTTGATTAATTTCAAAAAATGGGTAGAATAAACCCAACAAATCTAATGTCAGCAAGCCGCCACTTTGTTTGGCGGCTTGCCTTTTTTATTGTCAGTGGCACCCAAATAAAGTCACTGCTTTGGAGAGTAACATGCAAAAAATCCCTTTAACCGTTCGTGGTGCAGAGCTTTTAAAAGAAGAGTTACAGAACTTAAAAAGTGTGGCTCGTCCTGCGATCATTGAAGCGATTGCAGAGGCCCGTTCTCATGGTGACTTATCTGAGAATGCGGAGTATGAAGCGGCAAAAGAGAAACAAGGCTTTATTGAAGGCCGTATTGCAGAGCTAGAAGGCAAATTGTCTTTGGCCCAAGTGGTTAATCCTGCTGAATTGAATGCGGATGGTACTGTGGTGTTTGGCTCAACCGTGACTTTGGAAGATTGCAACACAGAAGCACAAGTCACTTACCAAATCGTGGGTGAGGACGAGGCTGATATCAAACAAAGCAAAGTGTCAATTTCATCACCAATTGCCCGTGCTTTGATTGGTAAAGAAGCAGGGGATGTGGCTGAAGTTAAAGCACCAGGCGGTATTAAAGAGTATGAAATTATTGACGTTCAATACGTTTAAAAAACACCCCAAATGTTGTATCATCGAAAGATGATAATAATTCTCTTCTAAAGGACAGACATGGGGCAAAAAATAACAGCATTATTGTTGGCAGTTTGGTTAGGTACACAATTGTGCAGTGGTTATATTGTTGCCCCTGTTTTGTTTTCGCACTTGGATAAAATGACGGCTGGTGCGATTGCAGGTCAAATTTTTCACATAGTGTCTTATTTGGGCATTGCGTCCATGCTGTTGTTATTAACGGTTTTAAAACTCAGTCACCACACCGCTTTTTTTAAACAAGTCCGTGTCAAAATAGCATTGGCTATTTTGGTTTTGGTATCCATTAATGAATGGTTGATTACCCCCATTATTGAAGCGTTAAAAAAGCACCAAACCCATGCCATTGATGACTTGCTATTTGCTTCTTTAAAGCAATCGCAGGCGATTGGTTCCAGTTTTGGTATCTGGCATGGTGTTTCCAGTTCTATTTTTTTATTGGTGAGTGTTTTGGGTGTGGTATTGGCGTTGATGGTTTATGCATTAAATTTAGGCAAAAGCCGTTGGTAAGGTGCAAAAAAAGCAGCCTAGTGGCTGCATTTTGGGATAGCAAGCTTGGGTTTAGTCTTCGTTTGGACGATACAAAACCAAAAGTTTGCCAATGTGTTGAACCAATACGGCTTCAACTGCCTCACATAAAGTGTTGGCCATTTCGATGCGCTCTGAACGATCGTCACCAAATACACGGACTTTAATCAGTTCGTGTGCCGTTAAATTGGCATGGGTTTCTTTGATGATGGCTTCAGTTAAGCCATGTTGGCCAATCATCACAACAGGTGCTAAATGATGTGCACGTTGTTTTAAGACTTGAATGTCTTTGGTGCTAAGTTTTTTATTCATAAGAATTACAAAATATTTTTCATGATGCTAAAGACAAGATTGTACTTAAGTTTTTTGTTTTCGTGTCGATTTTACTCATAAGATTGTTTACTAATCTTTAATGTGTTGTTTATATATAGAAAGATCAAGACCAATAGCCGTTCGTTCTAAATCATCCAAGGCTTGGCTCAGTGAGCACGTGAATGACCATTATGTGCATTTGGCCAAAAAAGATGGCTATCGTGCTCGTGCTGCTTATAAATTATTGGAAATCAATGAAAAAGATCAACTTTTAAAGCCCGGCATTGTTGTGGCGGATTTGGGCAGTGCACCTGGTAGCTGGTCACAAGTGGCCAGAGATTTAATTGGAAACAGTGGCAAAATATTTGCTTTGGATATCTTACCCATGGACCCTATCGCTGGCGTGGATTTTATTCAAGGTGATTTTCGAGAAGAAAGTGTTTTGCAAGAATTTGAAAATTTATTAGAAAATCGACCGCTAGACCTTGTAATCTCAGATATTGCCCCAAATATGACTGGAAACGCAGTAACTGATCAAGCAAGAAGTTTTTACTTGGCAGAGTTGGCTTTAGAGTTTGCAGTGGAAAATTTGAAAACTGGTGGGCATTTTTTAATCAAGGTGTTCCAAGGTTCAGGTTACCAAGAGTATGTGGAAGCAATGCGACAACATTTTGTTCAAGTGCTGGTGCGAAAGCCAAAAGCCTCACGGGATCGCTCAACTGAGCTATACTTGTTAGGCAAACAGAAGCGCTGACAAAAGTATGACAATGATTTACAATTTTAATTAATTATTCCAAAAATGGGAGCCTGATTCAGTGGGTAGTACCGTTAAAAATATATTGGTTTGGCTTGTTTTGGCAGTCATTTTGATGGCCTCTTTCAATGCCTTACAGGGGTCAAAAGACACCAAAAAGTTGATTGATTATTCACTCTTTATCACCCAAGTTAAACAAGGTGAAGTGGCCAGTGTCAACATTGGGGGCTCTGCAATCAGTGGTTATGCCATCACTGGTAAACGCAAAGACACGAGTGATTTTATTGCCAATGCGCCATTAGACAACAATCTTATTCCAATTTTATTGGAAAAAGGTGTTGTTGTTAAAGTAACGCCTGAAGAAAAACCAAGTGCCTTGGGTGGTATCTTGATTAGCATGTTGCCTGTATTGCTATTGATTGGTGTGTGGATTTACTTCATGCGTCAAATGCAAGGTGGTGGCGGCGGTGGCAAAGGTGGTGCTTTCTCCTTTGGTAAAAGCCGCGCTAAATTATTGGATAAAAATACCAATAAAGTGACTTTTGCTGATGTTGCTGGTTGTGATGAAGCCAAAGAAGAAGTGCAAGAGATCGTGGATTATTTGAAAGCACCTTCTCGTTACCAAAGCTTGGGTGGTCGTGTACCACGTGGTATTTTGTTGGCAGGTAGTCCAGGTACTGGTAAAACCTTATTGGCCAAAGCCATTGCCGGTGAAGCACAAGTGCCATTCTTTAGTATTTCAGGTTCTGACTTTGTAGAAATGTTTGTCGGCGTGGGTGCATCCCGTGTTCGTGACATGTTTGAGCAAGCCAAGAAAAATGCACCATGTATTATCTTTATTGATGAGATTGATGCTGTGGGTCGCCAACGTGGTGCTGGTCTTGGTGGCGGTAACGATGAACGTGAACAAACCTTAAACCAATTATTGGTTGAGATGGATGGTTTTGAAAGCAATCAAACTGTGATTGTGATTGCAGCCACCAACCGCCCCGATGTATTGGATCCAGCTTTGCAACGACCAGGTCGTTTTGACCGTCAAGTGGTGGTGTCATTGCCAGACATTCGTGGTCGTGAACAGATTTTGAAAGTTCATGCTAAAAAAGTACCTTTGGATACCTCTGTTGATTTGACTTCATTGGCCCGTGGTACACCTGGTTTTAGTGGTGCTGATTTGGCTAACTTGGTGAATGAAGCGGCATTGTTTGCAGGTCGACGCAATAAAATGAAAGTTGACCAAAGTGACTTTGAAGATGCCAAAGACAAGATTTACATGGGTCCTGAGCGTCGTTCAATGATTATGCATGATGATGAGCGCAAAGCAACGGCTTACCATGAATCAGGTCATGCAATTGTCGCCAGTAGCTTGCCATTTACTGATCCTGTGCACAAAGTGACCATTATGCCTCGTGGTCGTGCCTTGGGTTTGACTTGGCAGTTGCCAGAGCGTGATCGCATTAGTATGTATGAAGACCAAATGTTGAATCAAATTTCGATTTTGTTCGGTGGTCGTATTGCAGAAGACTTGTTTATTGGACGTGTATCGACTGGTGCATCCAATGACTTTGAGCGTGCAACCAGTATTGCTCGAGACATGGTAACGCGTTATGGTATGTCTAAAAAAATGGGCCCAATGGTTTATGCAGAAAATGAAGGTGAAGTATTCTTAGGTCGATCTGTGACCAACACCAAGAATATTTCTGAAGCCACCATGCAAGCTGTTGATGCAGAAGTTCGTCGTATTATTGATGAACAATATGCGATTGCCTATAAAATTTTGGATGACAATCGTGACAAAATGCACACGATGTCCAAAGCTTTGTTGGATTGGGAAACCATTGATGCTGACCAAGTGAAAGAAATCATGGCAGGCAAACAACCTAGCTTACCAAAAGACTATAGCTATAATGTTAAAACACAAGCTCAGTTAGATGAAGAAGAAGCAGAACGTGTTAAAGCTGAAGAAGCAAAAGCAGCGCTGCTAAATGGTGAAGAACCACCAGCAGAGGTGATTCGCAGTTTAACTGAAAAAGTGAAAGCCAAAACAGAAAAAGAAGAAGATGCAAAAGCTGATCAGCCAACTGAAGAAAAATCAGTAAAGGCCAGTGATGAAGCTGTTAAGTCAGATGAGCCAGCAGAAAATGGTCAAAAAGATGACCAGTCTGCTGATAAATCTAATAAATCATAATGTTGATTAGCAATAAAAACGGCAGCCACCTAGGCTGCCGTTTTATTATGGAGCTAGAGTCATGAGCAATAGATGGCAATGTGGTCGTTTTTTGATCAATCTAAATGAGCCTCAAGTCATGGGTATCGTCAATACAACGCCAGATTCTTTTTCAGATGGTGGAACATACTCTAAAAATATCGCCAGCAGTTTGGCGCATGCAGAAAAGTTGGTAAAAGAGGGCGTTGATATTTTGGATGTGGGTGGTGAGTCCACTCGGCCGGGTAGCTTAGCCATTGGTCACGATGAGGAATGGTCACGGGTTGCACCGATTTTAAGGGAATTGCGCCAATGGCAAATTCCCATTACTTTGGATACACGACACACTGTGGTGATGCAAAAGGCATTGGAAGCTGAGTTGGTCGATGGTATTAATGATGTTGCCGCTTTAACCGATGTTGGTGCAGTGGATTTGTTGGCGCAGTATAATAATATTGGCATTTGCTTGATGCACATGCAAGGTTTGCCAGACTCGATGCAAGTTAATCCCAGTTATGATGATGTTTTGCAGGAGGTAGGCAATTATTTGCTCAGTAGAAGCCAAGTTTGTGTGGATCACGGTATTCAGAAAAGCCGTTTGGTTTTGGATCCAGGTTTTGGGTTTGGTAAGAACTTGCAGCACCACATTATTTTAATGCAAAACTTGGATACGATGATTAAACAAAGTGATTTTCCTTGGCTCATTGGCGTTTCTCGCAAACGCATGTTGGGTGAAATCACAGGTGAAGATAAAGCTTCAGAACGTGTTGGAGCAAGTGTGGCGGCTGCTTTGGCATCCATTGCCCGCGGAGCCCACATTGTGCGGGTGCATGATGTGAAAGAAACCAAACAAGCAGTACAAATTTGGCAGGCGATGGGTGTATTTAACGAAAAATGACGTAGTAATATTTAATCAAACAAGACATTCTTGAGTGAAGATAGTAAAATTACCATTAAGAAATCATATCAGAGGAATAAGGAATTAGCATGGCGCGTAAATATTTTGGTACCGATGGGGTGCGCGGTGAAGTAGGACAATATCCAATTACACCAGAATTTGTATTGAAATTAGGCTATGCTGCTGGCAAGGTTTTGATTTCACAAGATCAAGATGAAAAACCAACAGTATTGATTGGTAAAGATACCCGTATTTCTGGCTATATGCTAGAGGCGGCTTTGGTGGCTGGCTTTACCGCCGCAGGGGTGAATGTTTTGCAAACAGGTCCTTTGCCAACACCAGGGGTTGCCTATTTGACGCGTGCATTGCGTGCTTCTGCTGGTGTGATGATTTCTGCATCACACAATGTTTATTCAGACAATGGCATTAAATTTTTTGCAGAAGGTGGTGTCAAACTGTCTGATGAATTGGAACTACAAATCGAAGCCAAATTGGATGAAGATTTGGTGACCATGCCATCTGATCGTCTAGGACGAGCCAGACGCATTAATGGTGCTGTTGACCGGTATATTGAATTTTGCAAAAGTACATTCCCCAATCACTTGAATTTGCGTGGCCTGACCATTGTTATTGATACTGCACATGGTGCAGCTTACCATGTCGCCCCAAAAGTATTTCATGAATTGGGTGCCAAAGTAATTTCGATTGGCGATGAACCAACTGGTTACAACATCAATGACAAAGTTGGTGCAACCTATACCAAAACCTTGCAAGCAGCGGTTTTACAAAATGATGCTGATTTTGGTATTGCATTAGATGGTGATGGTGACCGATTGATGATGGTTGATAACCAAGGCAATGTTTATGATGGGGATTCTTTGATTTATATCATCGCCAAAGCCCGTGCTAAAGA
>JASLDB010000104.1 GCA_030151665.1 Neisseriaceae bacterium | reverse complement strand
TGTATCGTTTGAACAATGACCAAAGTTTGGCCATGACAACCTGTTGGCGTGGTGCATATAACATTGGCTATGGTGCTTGGGTGGTGGACAAGTCATTGCAAGGCAAGGTGACATTTGTGTCCGATCAAATTAACGAGGTGGGCAAAGGTAAAATCAGCGGTGTACAAAAAGTCAGTGGTGGCAGTGATTGCTGGTATGGTGAAGAATGGGTTTGGAATGGTCAGCAATTTATTCAAAGTCAAAATCGTTCAACAGGACCCTGTACCAGTATTTCTGCTGGTGGTGTTTGGCAGATGGATACCATAGAAGCCAATGTCAAATAAAGCCTATTCACATGATGTTTTTACAGGTGACGTTGACCATTGAATTTTAAGTGGCTTGAAAACAAAATAGTCGTGGGTCAGACAATCTGTTAGAATACGCACCGCACATTAACTGTGTTAGGCAGTCGCTGCGTCGCAAGACGGAGAGGAAAGTCCGGGCTCCACAGAGCAAGAATGCCAGTTAACGGCTGGGCGTCGCGAGGCGACGGAAAGTGGAACAGAAAGCAAAACCGCCGATGGCTTATTAATTAAGCACAGGTAAGGGTGAAAAGGTGCGGTAAGAGCGCACCGGGCACTTGGCAACAAGCTGTCGCTGGCTAAACCCCATTCGGAGCAAGACCAAACAGAACACAATGGTGCGGCTCGTACCGTGTTCGGGTAGGTTGCTTGAGCACATGGGTAACCATGTGCCTAGAGGAATGACTGTCCAAGACAGAACCCGGCTTATCGATGCAGTTAATGTGCACCTATCATTATTGACCACATGAATAAACAGTGGTCATGCCCTTTTTCTATGTTTACAATAGCCTACACTGCAATCAACTTATTGGATAGTTTATGCCAAGACAAGCAATTGCTCTTTCTCGACTTTTAACGGTGATAGGAATGAGTATGGCGTTATTTGGCTGCCAGCATTTGCCCCCGCAAAAAGAACGACAAGAATCCAGCTATTTAGCGGATACCCAAGAAACAACATTGGGCTTGGCGATTGAACCTCAAGTGGCAAGTCATGAGGCATTAGATGGTATCTATGAATTAGAAGACCCCCATGACGCATTTGTGGCGCGAGCGGCAATCGCCACTTTGGCAGACAAAACCCTTGATGCGCAATACTATATTTGGCGACCCGATACGTCGGGCAAAATGCTGTTTAATGATTTATACACCGCTGCCAATCGTGGTGTCCGTGTCCGCTTATTATTGGATGACAATAATACCCGTGGCATGGATGATGTGTTGGCGGCATTGTCTGCTCACCCCAATATTGAAGTGCGTTTATTTAATCCATTCACCAATCGAAAATTGCGCTCGTTGGGCTATATTACCGATTTTGACAGGCTGAATCGGCGCATGCACAATAAATCCATGATTGCCGATAACCAAGTGGCTATTTTGGGTGGCCGCAATGTGGGGGATGAGTATTTTGCCGCAGGGGACGGCATGGTTTTTGCGGACATGGACGTGATGACGGTGGGCCCTGTGGTCACCGCATTGTCAGAAGATTTTGACCGTTATTGGTCTAGCCAATTGTCTTATCCTTTCAAAGACATTGTGACGGTTAAAAAAACAAAAGAATATGCTGACCAGTTGTTTGACCGCAAACGCATTAAATTTCGTGCTGACAAACAAGAATATTTAACCGCCTTACAACAAACACCGCTATTGGAACACCTCAAAACAGGTCAAGTGCCTTGGTTGTGGTCGCCGACACAATTGGTTTCGGATGACCCGATTAAAGCAACGGGAAAAGACAAAAAGGCGATTGCATTTTTCTCCGAAAAGCTTGATGAAGTTTTGGGTAATCCTAAAAAATCAGCGGTTTTTGTTTCACCTTATTTTGTGCCCACTCAAAAAGGTGTTGATGTCTTGTCTGAGCTGAGCCAAGAGCACGGTGTTAAAGTGTCAGTGTTGACCAACTCGTTAGAAGCTACTGATGTTTCAGTGGTGCACTCAGGTTATGCACGGTATCGCAAAGCCTTATTGCAATCGGGTGTGTCACTGTTTGAATTGAAAAAACAGTTTTCAGGAAAAGTGCCAGCGAGTAAAGACAAAGGCTTGGTTGGTAGTTCGGCTTCTAGTTTGCATGCCAAAACCTTTATTGTGGACAATGAGCGGGTGTTCGTGGGTTCGTTAAATTTGGACCCACGTTCTGCATTGATTAATACTGAAATGGGCTTGGTGATTGAAAATCCAGATTTAGCCAAAAGCATGACAGAGCGATTGAATGCACGCATGGCAGAAAGGGCATACGAAGTCACCCTGCAAGAAGATGGTAAACATTTACAGTGGACGTCTTATCAAACGAATGCTCCCGATCAAGTGCACACCAGTGAGCCCAATGTTGGCTTGGTCAAGCGAGCATGGGTGAAATTTTTATCGTGGCTACCGATTGAGGGTTTATTGTAAGCCTTGGGTAGCCTAACCGAAATACAAGGCTTTGAGACCAAAGTCTTGCGCATAAATTGAGCATGAAAAATGAAAATGGACGCAACAAGTTTATTGAATGGTTTGAACCCTGAGCAATTGTCTGCTGTGACATGGCCAGCCAGTTCGACTTTGGTCTTGGCCGGTGCTGGTAGTGGTAAAACCCGTGTATTGACCACTCGCATCGCGTGGCTAATGCAAACAGGACAAGCCAGTGTCAACAATATTTTGGCCGTGACTTTTACCAATAAGGCTGCCAAAGAGATGCAAGCGCGTTTGGGTGGTTTATTGCCATACTCTGTGCGTAACATGTGGCTGGGTACTTTTCATGGTTTGTGTCACCGTTTTTTGCGTTTACACTTTAAAGAAGCACAACTGCCGCAGGCTTTTCAAATTTTGGACAGTGGCGATCAATTGTCTTTGATTAAACGCTTATTAAAAGAGTGGAATATCAGTGATGCTGTGGTCGCACCGCGTACTTTACAAGGCTTTATTAATGGTCAAAAAGAAGCGGGCCTGCGCGCGGATAGATTGTCTGCCAGTGATCCATACAATCGCCGTTTAATTGAATGCTATCAAGGCTATGAAAAACAATGTCAGCGTGATGGGGTGGTGGATTTTGCCGAACTCATGCTCAAGTGTTATGAAGTTTTGCAGCAAGACGATATTTTGCGTCAGCATTACCAAAGCCGTTTTAGCCATGTTTTGGTGGATGAATTTCAAGACACCAATAAACTGCAATATGCTTGGCTAAAACTAATGGCAGGTGAACATGCTGCCGTTTTTGCTGTGGGTGATGATGACCAAAGTATTTATGCGTTTCGTGGTGCCAATGTTGGCAACATGAGCGATTTTATGCGTGAGTTTCACATTGAATCTCCCATTAAACTAGAACAAAACTACCGCTCTGTTGGCAATATTTTGACCGCAGCCAATGCGGTGATTGCCAATAATGACAATCGCTTGGGTAAAAATTTGCACACCGAAGCGGGCGATGGTGAAAAACTACGCTTTTTGTGGGCAGAGTCGGATTTTGCAGAAGCGCAATTTGTGGTAGATGAAACCAAAGCATTGAATCGAGAGCAGGGTTTTTCTTTTGCCGATATGGCGGTTTTGTATCGCAGTAATGCCCAATCGCGCGTACTAGAACAAGCTTTGTTTGCCGCTGGTGTGCCATATAAAATTTATGGTGGCTTGCGCTTTTATGAGCGCCAAGAAATCAAACATGCATTGGCTTATTTACGCATGTGCGTGAACCCCGATGATGACAACGCTTTGCTACGCATTATCAATGTTCCTGCACGTGGTATTGGGACACGCAGTATTGAAAAACTGCAAGAAGAAGCACAAGGACAAGGTGTTTCTTTGTGGCAAGCAGCTTGTGTACACAGCAATGCCAAAATCAAAGCATTTGTTCAATTGGTTGATGGCCTGCAACAACAAGCCTTGAATCAAAACTTGCCAGATTTAATTGGTGAATTGATACAAAAAAGTGGTTTGTACGAATTTTATCAAAACCAAAAAGGCGATCACCAAGACCGTTTAGACAACTTGGATGAATTGGTTAGTGCTGCCATTGCTTTTAATCCGATGGACAGCAATTTTGAAAACATGGCAGAGGATTTTTCACAAGAAATGCATGCGCCAATTTTGGCATTTTTAAGCAATGCATCGCTAGAATCGGGTGAAAAACAAGCTGGTGAGGGTGAAGATGCTTTGCAGTTGATGACTGTACATGCAGCCAAAGGTTTGGAATTTCATGCTGTGTTTTTAACAGGTATTGAAGAAGGTTTATTTCCCAGTGAGTTAAGCTTACAAGAACGAGGTGGTTTGGAAGAAGAGCGCCGTTTGATGTATGTGGCGATTACTCGAGCTCGTCAGCGCTTGTATTTAACCGCAGCACAGCAACGACTTTTACATGGTAAAACCCAGTTTGGTGTGGTATCACGCTTTTTTGATGAAATCCCTGCCGAAGTGATTCATTCCTTATCGGCTCGCCATAAGCCAACAAGACAAAATAATTTTAGTGCAACCGAGCGAAAAGCTGCGGAAAAAATTGTCAAAGCACAAGATTTTGCAGGTTTTCACATTGGGCAGAATGTCCGCCATGCCAAGTTTGGCACAGGGGTGATTATTGATGCGTTAAGTAAAGGAGAGAGTGCCAAATTAACCATTAATTTTGGCAAAGATGGGATAAAAGAGCTTGATAGTCAGTATGCGAAATTAGAAGTGATATAGTCATTTTACTTTTGTTTGGCGGACTTAATTAAATAAAACTGGTCTAAATCAAAAGACCAGTTTATTTTTATTGCTAGTATATGCCATTATAATATAAAAGCAAAAGGACTGTCCCATGGACATGCATTACTGCTACTTAGTGCCTCGTTTATCTTCTTTACCCAATATTGAACAGACACAAGATGCGATTCATGCGTATTTTTTGGAAAAAGAAATTATCAAACCCATCTTACTTTCCCGAGAAGAAAGTTTATTTGAAGAAGAATGCTACCCTTTGGATAAGGGTTTTTTGGATATCCTAGCACCAACATTGAATCAACAAGAGCGAAACACTTTATTTCATCAAGTTATTGGTGTGACCTATGGTCGCGAACCCCGTGAGTTTTATTGGACTGGTTTACCCAGTACAGCCATTTGTCCACAATGCCAAACGACCATTGGGGACAACAAGCTCAATGGAGATCACCAACCATTTGATTGGGTCAATAATTGGTTATTGGGGCAAGACCACATGACATGTCCCCAGTGCTCTCATGTCGGTGACATTAATGCCTACGATTTTCAAGAACCGGCTGCATTTTCCAATTTTGCCATTGTGTTTTTTAATGGCATTAGTCGCCATTTTTCAGATGAATTCATGCAAGATGTAATCAATATCATGGGTGTTCCTATTATTGGACTTGATCAAAAGCAATAAAGATTATTTGGTTTTCCGCAACTTATCTTAAAAATTTTGGAAAAGTAAATTAAAAATTTGCTAGAATGGTGGCTATCCATAAAAATGCCATAGGAATAGTTATGTTGAGTGCCATCATTGTTGAAGATGAGATCTTGGCAGCAGAGCGGTTAAGAATTCTATTACAAGACAATGAAGTAACAGTATTGTCCACCTTTAGTGAAGCCATGTCTGCTTTGGATTGGTTAAGTGGACATGATGTGGACGTGGTGTTTGTGGATATTGGTTTACCTGAAATGGACGGTTTGAGTTTTGTCGAGTGTTTAAGGCGAACCGCCCATTCGATTCCCAGCATTATCTTTACTACCGCTTACGAAGAACATGCTTTGCGTGCTTTTGAGTTGGCAGCCACAGATTACTTACTCAAACCAATTAAACGCCAGCGTTTGCAACAAGCTTTGTTGCGTGTTCAACCTGAAAAAGCAGATGAATCTGGTTTTAGCAGTTTTACCGTGCAAACCCGTGACCGCATCATTGATATTCCTTGGCAACAATCTCGCTATCTATTGGCAGAAGAAAAAAGCGTGTTATTGGTGACGGCAGATGGTTCGTGTTATGACTTACCCAAAACCTTAATTCATTGGGAAGATATCTTGGGTGACAAAGTTATCCGCATTCACCGCAATGCATTGGTCATGCGCCATGCTTTAGCGTCTTTGATTAAAACATCTGGTGAAGACAGCAATGCCACATGGGCTGCCCAAATCGTGGATTTGGATGAGACGTTACCAGTGAGTCGTCGTCAATTGGCAGCGATACGCAAAGAATTGGCACACAATTAATCAGATTAAAAATAACGATTTTTTCACATGCATTATCTTGTTTGGCTGTTTTTATAAGGATACATGATGGGCGCTATTTTCCAACTCAATTACGTTGTTCCCAAAATATCAAAAATTGAGAATGTCGAGGCAGTACAGGCTGCGGTACATGCTTATTTATTGGACAAGAAAATTATCAAACCAGAATTGGAACTCGATTATTATGGCATGGATTATTACCCTATTGATGCGGGTTTCTTGGATATTTTACGTTTATCCGATGCCGATAGAAAAGAATATTCTGAACAAGTCTTGGGTGTTGGCTATTTGGTCAAAGACAGACATTGTTTTCAAGGCGTACCTCTATTCTCGGCAACTTGCCCCAGTTGTCATGTTACGACGGGTGCAGATAAGTTAAAGTTAAAAAAAATAATTTTTTTTGATTTTGACAGCGATGATTTTTGGGAGGATTTTGGCGAGGATTATGAAGTCGTTAATCAACTAATCAAAGAGTGGGAATCTGGTCAAGATGAAGTGGCTTGCCCTGCGTGCCATACCAAGCATGAAATCAACCAATACCAATTTGACTCAGATGCTGTTTTTTCCAATTTTGGTTTGTTTTTTTTAGAAGGTGTATCGGATATGTTCACCTCTGCATTTTTACAGGATTTGCAAGCCATTATCGGATACCCTGTGGTGGATATTGATTACAGTGTGTGATTGGGATGGTTAAAAAAGCAGCCTAATGGCTGCTTTTTTGTTGAGACTTGTTTAATTATCGGTATAAACGGTATTAAAATCTTCAGGCTTAATACGGCGTTGCCATGCATCTTGGATGCTTTGGATGGTGACTTTTTCCACCGCTTTGGGGTAGTCATCCAAATAGCTTAATGGCAAGTTGTATAAGCCAATATTATTGATTTGGCTAACCACTTTGCCATTGGTGTCGATGCGAAGGGCAAAACCACCGACAATATTGTCTTTGGCCTGTTGCAGTTCTTCTTCAGTAGGGCCTTTGGCAATAAAATCTTGCAATACGGCTTTGGCTGCTGTTAAGGCTTGATCACGTGATGCTTGTTTGGTTTTCAGGCCAATACTGAACACGCCTTTTTCTTGCATCGGGCCAAATGAACTGCTGACACCATAAACATAGCCTTTTTCATCTCGCAATGTTTTCATCAATCGGCTGTCAAAACCACCACCACCCAAGATGTAGTTACCTACAACCAAGGCAAAGTAATCGGGGTCATCCATGGTCACAACTGGATAGCCCATCACCACCGTGGCTTGGCTTGCTGGGTGTTTGACGATTTGGGTTTGACCTTTTTTATCGCTGATTTTGGCAATCGGAGCGAGGGTAGGGGCATCGGTTGGTAAGCCTTTTAGAAGATCTTCGGCAATGCGGGAAGCTTCTTTACGCGATACATCGCCCACAATACTCACAGTGGCATAGGGGGTGCGGTAGTATTGCTGATAAAAATTGACCAAATCTTGTTGCTGAATGGCAGCAATGCTCTGTACAGTGGTCTTTGCACCATAACCATAAGGATGGCTTGGGTAATTGAGTTTGCTAAAGGCACGGCCCACCAAAAAACCAGGTTGGGTTTCACCTTGTTTTAAACCCAAAATGGCACGGTCTTTTTCACGAGCCAAGATTTTGTCGTTAAAAGTGGGTTGGGTCAAAATCAAATTGGCCAATTTTAATGTCGGTTGTAAGGTTCTCTTTTGCTTTAATGAGCGCAAACTCAATACGGCATTTTCACCACCTGCTGCCGTATCAATACTGACCGCCAAATCGCTGATGCGGGTGTTAATCGCTTCTTCGTCTAAAGTGCCAGCGCCAGTGTTTAATAGTCCTGCGGTAAAATCCGCCACGCCTATTTTGCTTTCTTGGTCACGGCGGCTACCAGCGTCAAATGACACCACCACATCCACAATGGGAACTTCTTTTCGTTCAACAAACAATACTTTGGCACCATTGTTCAATTGCCAGTTTTGGATATCAACAGCGAAGCTGCTGATGGGCAAAGTCATGGTCAAAACCACAGCGCAGATACGGGTTAATTTCATGTTATTTTCCTTTGGCTTTTGTTACTGGTGTTGCTTGATTGGCCGTATTAATGGCTTTGGGTTCTAACAAGACACGGGTTAAGGTGTCTTCGGTTAAGTTTTTGGCTGCGGCTTGTACGTCTTTGGTGCTGACATTTTGCAATTGCTTGCGGATTTTGTCTTTGGCTTCATGGCCAAAACCCAGCAATTCCAAAGCGCCCATTTCACTGGCTTGTGACGTGATGGAGTCTTGTTGGTAAATATACGATGCGTCAATTTGGGTGTGGATGCGTTTGAGTTCATCTTTGCCAATGCCATTGTCGGCAATATCTTGTAATTGTGCTTTAATGGCCGTTTCCAAATCTTCAACGCTGACGCCTGCCGCAGGCATGGCAATGATGGTGAATAAATCTTCACCACGCACCATGCCGTCATAGCCCACCCCAATGGATACTGCCATTTGTTTTTGGCGCACCAAGTTTTTTTCCAAGCGGCTCGCAGAATGGCCATCCAATACGGCAGCTAGGATTTGGTAGGCATAGGCTTCTTTGTTATTTAATTGATCTAAGTGGGGCACACGGTAATTGAGTGACAACATAGGCAGTTCAGATGGTGCACTCACTTTAATCGCTTTGTAACCAGCATGGCGGTCTTGGTTGAGTGGGTGGCGTGTACCTGGTGTTTTTAAATTGGATAAACCACCAAAAGCGGCTGTTGCTTCTTGAATGGCATTCTCAGCTTTAAAATCGCCCACCATCACCAAGGTGGCGTTATTGGGTGAATACCATTGTTTATACCACTGACGAGCATCGTCAGGTTTCATGTTATTTAAATCATCTATCCAGCCGATAACAGGGGCACTTTCGTTGGGTGATTGCAAAGCTTCTTTGTAAATGGCTTCCCACAACACGCCAGAAGGGGTGTCATCGGTGCGCATGCGGCGTTCTTCTTTGACGACTTCCATTTCATTCACAAAATCTCGGTCAGAGAAATTTAAGTTCACCATGCGGTCAGCTTCGAGCTTTAAAACAGCAGGCAAATGCTTGGCAGCAAATGATTGATAGTAAACGGTGCGGTCACGACTGGTGTAGGCATTCATTTGCCCACCAAATGCAGAAATTCGTTTGGAAAAATCACCAGCAGGAACATCGTGAGTGCCTTTGAACATCATGTGTTCTAGTACATGGCTTAAGCCAGTTTTACCCACATTTTCATCAATACTGCCAATTCTGTACCACAATTGCGTCACCACAACAGGTGCGCGATTGTCTTCTTTGGCAATCACAGTCATGCCATTGTCCAGTGTGGTTTTGATGGTCTTTGCTGCAAGTGGTGTGCTTAATACCAAAGAGCAAGAAATGAAAACAAGACATTTGCGAAACATACATTTATCCTTGTTAAATTGCGTTACAATACGGTTCAATGATTAATTCCATTTGGACGTTAGAGACACTATGTTTGGTTTTTTTAAACGAAAAAAGTCAAAAGAGCATAACAAAAAAGAGGCTCAAGACACAACCGTTCTGCCCAATGACAACGAAATAAATGCCATCGACCCTGCCACAGAGGTGGTAGAAGAAGTAGCGAAAACTGTTGCCAGCGTTGATGCAGCCAATGAAATAGCACAAGTTGCCAATAGCAATGTATCTGCTATTGAGTCGGTGGTACAACAACCCATCCAGTCAGCCATTAACACTGCTGATGAAACCAATGAAGATATTCAACAGGTTGCAGAAGAACTCAAAGTAGCGGCAGCTGAAATGGCAGCGCAAGCTGTTGCCTTGGATGAGACCAATGCTGTTTCACGTGAAACGCAAGCCATAGAAGAGGTGATTGAAGAACCCATTACCACTATTGAAGCTGAACCTGTTCTGAATGTGCCAGAAACCCAAGCTCAAACCCAAGCTACGGCTGATACCGTGGTTGATTCAATTGCTGATGCACCAGAAGATAAAGCTGTGCCCACGCCAGTTGTAGCGGTGGCAGAAAGCATCGATAGCAAACCTGCCAAATTGGGTTGGGCGGCGAGGCTTAAACAAGGCTTGAGTAAATCACGCACACAATTGGCCAAATCGTTGGCGGGTGTGTTTGGTGGAGGCAAAATTGATGAAGACTTGTATGAAGAATTAGAAGCTGTTTTGCTCACCAGTGACATGGGGTTAGAAGCAACTGAACACTTGTTAAAAGAGGTTCGTGACCGTGTTTCATTGCGTGGTTTAAAAAATGGTGATGAATTGCGTGGTGCTTTAAAAGAAGCGGTATTGGAATTGATTACCCCATTGGAAAAACCATTGACCTTACCGGAAGGCAAAGGTCCATTTGTGATTATGATGGCTGGTGTTAATGGTGCAGGCAAGACCACGTCGATTGGCAAATTGGCCAAGTATTTTCAAAGCCAAGGCAAAAGTGTGTTATTGGCAGCAGGGGATACATTCCGTGCTGCAGCACGCGAGCAGCTAATCGAATGGGGCGATCGCAACAATGTGACTGTGATTTCACAAGCCAGTGGTGACTCAGCGGCTGTGTGTTTTGATGCCATGGAAGCAGCAAAAGCCCGTGGCATTGACGTGGTTTTAGCCGATACAGCAGGTCGGTTGCCCACGCAATTGCACTTAATGGAAGAAATCAAAAAAGTAAAACGGGTCATTCAAAAAGCCTTGC
>JASLDB010000103.1 GCA_030151665.1 Neisseriaceae bacterium | reverse complement strand
CTGTTGCGTTACATTTCATTGAAGACGCGAATGAACCGAATCCAGAAGAGCAATTGCAAAGTGTGTTTATTTTGCAAGAAGCCTTATCCAATATTCGCAAACATGCCCAAGCAACAAAAGTGATGGTCCGAATTTGCCAAGGCCATGAAGCCTTTGATTTACAAGTGACAGATGATGGTCAAGGTTTTGCCATTGAAACATTGATTGATAAAGAATCACAAGGTCATGTTGGGGCACGAATCATGAAAGAGAGAGCCAGTAAGGTCAATGGTTTACTCACCATTCAATCAGATGTTGGTCAAGGAACGATGGTGCATTTGCTTATTAATAGAAAAAATGATTATTAAAAAGGGCAATCTATGTCAGAGTCAGATAACAGCAAAAAACGGGTATTACTGGTCGATGATCACACTTTGTTCCGCAAGGGCTTAAAGTTTTTAATTGATAACAGTGACCATTTTACCGTTGTAGGAGAGGCAACAGATGGGTTGGATGGCGTTAAGTTGATGCAGCAATTGAACCCAGATGTGGTGTTATTGGATATTGATATGCCACTAATGCGTGGCACAGAAGCCTTGCCATTAATGCTCAATCACCAAACCGATTTAACCGTCATCATGTTGACTGTGTCTGAAGACAGTCACGATTTAACTGAGTGTATGCGACAAGGGGCTCGCGGTTATTTGCTGAAGAATATTGACACCCATTTTTTATTAAACAGTATTCAAAAAGCTTTGGATGGTGACAGCGTATTGTCTCCTGAAATGACAACTAAGTTGGTGGCTAAGTTGCGTCAGGCCGATAAAATCAATGACACACCCAGTCATGAGCCATTGACACCAAGAGAAAAGGAGATTCTATCTTGGTTGGCATCAGGGGTTAGTAATAAGGTGATTGCAAGGGGGTTGGATGTGGCAGAAAGTACGGTCAAAGTACACGTACAAAATGTATTGCGTAAGTTAAATCTCAGCAGTCGTGTACAGGCAGCGGTGTATGCTGTTGAGCATGGTATTGTCAAAGATAGCCATTAGTACTGTTCAAATCACAAAGCTAGGCGTAGTTCTTTTGGTTAAGGAACTACGCCTTTTGTATGGGCAAATGCCTATGCTTTTGCATGGCATGGGCTGTTCATTTAGACAATAGGATTAATAAGCTCGATTTTGTAAGCTCATAGAATCAGTTCTAACTTAAGAAAATGAAGTGATTTTATGATTAGCCAAGCAAAAAAACCGTATGTGGTACTGGCTTCCAGTACGTTTTCTTTCACGATTTGTTTTATGGTCTGGATGGTGTTTGCTGTTTTGGGCATGCCCATTAAAGAGCAATACCATCTAACCGCTACCCAATTTGGTCTTTTGACTGCCATGCCCGTGTTATCGGGTTCTTTGTGCCGAATCCCATTGGGGATTTGGTCTGATCGCTTTGGCGGACGCATTGTTTTATTTTGGCTCATGATTAGCTGCGTTCCTGCCATTTTCTTATTGCAATATGCTAATAGTTACAAGCAATTTTTGTTAATCAGCCTATGGCTAGGTCTGGTGGGAGGCTCATTTTCGGTGGGCACACCGTATGTTGCCAAATGGTTTAAAAAAGAAAATCAAGGCTTGGCAATGGGCATTTTTGGTGCAGGCAATTCGGGTGCTGCAGTCAATAAATTTGTTGCCCCCACAATTATTGCCGTTTTTGGTTGGCAAATGGTGCCCAATGTTTATGCTGGCATTTTGCTGATTACTGCCATTTTGTTTTGGTTTTTTAGCTATACCGATAAAAGCCATCAAACACCATCCTCAGTGTCTTTAAAAGATCAGCTTAGTTTAATCAAAAACAAAGATGTATTGCGCTATAGCCAATATTACTCCGTGGTGTTTGGCGGTTATGTCGGTATTTCTTTGTGGTTGGTGAGCTATTACGTTGAAGAATACCACTTCAGTTTAACTGAGGCGGCTTTGTTGGCGGCTTGTTTCTCTTTACCTGGTGGTGTTTTGCGTGCATTTGGCGGTTGGCTGTCAGACAAATATGGTGCACACAAAGTGACTTGGGCGGTGATGTGGGTGTGTTGGATTGCCTTTTTTATTATGTCTTACCCACAAACCCAAATGACCATTCAAACCGTGACAGGCTCACTTGATTTACACATTGGCTTAAATGCAACGGTGTTTACTATTTTATTGTTTATCGTTGGTGTGGCTTTGGCAGTGGGTAAAGCATCAGTTTTTAAATTTATTGCCAATGATTTTCCCAATGACATGGGAACGGTGTCAGGCGTTGTTGGTTTGGCAGGTGGTCTAGGTGGCTTTTTATTGCCGATTATGTTTGGTGTATTGGTGGATTTAACAGGGATTCGTTCGAGTTCATTCATGCTGATGTATGGCACAGTTTGCGTGAGTTTGATTTGGATGCACTTTAGCTTCAAAAAACCAATAGTTGCAATGGCTTCAGTAACAGAAAAAGGTGAGTAACATGGGTAAATTGATTCAAGATTGGCAGCCTGAACAGGCTGAATTTTGGCAAAAAACAGGTAACAAAATTGCCAAGCGCAATTTGTGGATTTCGGTTCCAGCATTGCTTTTGGCATTTGCCATTTGGCAAGTTTGGAGTGTTACGGTGGTTAAGTTACCCAGTGTCGGGTTTCAATATTCACCCAATCAATTATTTTGGTTAGCAGCCTTACCTGCTTTGTCTGGTGCGACGCTGCGGATTGTTTATTCTTTTGTGATTCCTATTTTTGGTGGCCGACGTTGGACAACCATATCAACTGCTAGTTTATTGATTCCTGCCATTGGTCTGGGCTTTGCTGTGCAAAACCCCAATACCGCTTTTAGCACCATGTTGATTTTGGCATTGCTTTGTGGTTTTGGCGGGGCGAATTTTAGTTCATCCATGTCCAATATCAGTTTTTTCTTTCCCAAGGCGCAAAAAGGCAAAGCCATGGGCATTAATGCTGGTTTGGGCAATTTGGGTGTATCAGTGGTGCAGTTTATTGTGCCTTTGGTGATTACTGCTGGTGTTTTTGGTGCATTGGGCGGTGAGCCGCAAACCATTGTGAAAGACGGTAGCAGTCATCAAGTTTGGTTGCAAAATGCAGGCTTTATTTGGGTGCCATTTATTGTGCTAAGCAGTTTGGCAGCATGGTTTGGCATGAATGATTTGGGCAATGTGAAGTCTTCTTTTAAAGAGCAATCCATTATTTTCAAACG
The DNA here is from genome assembly GCA_030151665.1 of Neisseriaceae bacterium. Lineage (GTDB taxonomy): Bacteria > Pseudomonadota > Gammaproteobacteria > Burkholderiales > Neisseriaceae > JASLFS01. Next base: position 638 of record JASLDB010000103.1, on the reverse strand, counting down.
CTTACACAATTGGCTAATGTGCTGGTTGTATGTGGGCACATTCGGTTCTTTTATTGGTTTTTCTGCGGCATTTCCTTTACTTATTGCCCAAGCGTTTCCAGATCAAGATCCTGTTAAATACGCATTCTTAGGACCATTGGTTGGTGCTGTCACCCGTGTGTTAGGCGGCTGGTTGTCGGACAAAATATCGGCAGCATGGGTCACTGGTTTAAGCTTTTTGGTTATGGTTTTGGCGGTATTGGGTGTGGTGTTTTTCTTGCCCAGTATGGGGACAGATGGCAATTTTTCGGGTTTTTTTGTTTGCTTTTTATTGCTTTTTGCTTTCAGTGGTGTGGGCAATGGTTCAACGTTTGCCCAAGCACCGCGTATTTTTGCGGCAGTGCACAGTCGCTTAACACCCAATAACCCAACTTTAGCCAGTCAACAAGCGACCAAAGAATCAGCCACGGTGGTGGGTTTTATGGGAGCAATTGGTGCTTATGGTGGGTTCTTTATTCCCAAAAGTTTTGGTACATCCATTGCGATGACAGGCAGTGCCAAAGCGGCTTTATTGTGTTTTGTGGTTTTTTATATCAGTTGCTTGGTTTTGAACTATTGGTTCTATATGCGTAAAGCTTCTTATACCAAGTGTTAAATCG
>JASLDB010000102.1 GCA_030151665.1 Neisseriaceae bacterium | reverse complement strand
ATATTGCAGCCATCGTGATGGTCTCTGCCCATTGGTTAAGCCATCATGAAATATTGGTGGGCAATGGTATGAAGCACGAAACCATTTATGATTTTTATGGTTTTCCTGAGCCACTTTACCAATTGAATTATCCTGCTAAAGGCTCTGCGCTGATTGCTCAACAAGTGCAAAGCGTTTTATCTCATGCTGGATTTGACGTGAAAATGGATGAAAGACGGGGGCTTGATCATGGTGCTTGGATTCCGCTTCGCTTTATGTTTCCTGATGCCGATATCCCTGTTGTACCCGTATCAATTCCCATGGGCTTGGATAACAATGCATTGATGGCAATGGGGCAAGCTTGGCAAAAATTGCGTGAGTCTGGTGTGTTATTTGTCTTTTCTGGTAGCGCAACCCATAACCTGCAAGACGTGCGCCGAGGTGTTGAACCTCAATATGTACAACGGTTTGGTGATTGGTTATTGCTGCAATTACAAAATAAAGACATTGATGCAATCAAGGATTATCGCCAAAACGATGATGCGAAACTTGCTCATCCATCAGAAGAGCATTTTCTACCCATTCTCATGGCAATGGCGGCAAGCCGACACGATGATCAATTGCAACATTATGCAGGTGGTGTGAGCTATGATGCTTTGTTAATGGATCATTATATGTGGCACCAATGATGTGATTTAGTATATGGCAATAGGGCTTAAGCTGTGTACTAATATCATGATGATGGAAACAAGACAATATTGGGCGGCTTTGTTATAATGCTGCCCTATATTTTTATTATCTGTGGTTCGAAATCCTCCCACAATAAAAAACTAAGGAAAAGCAAAATGCGTTCTGAAGCAACACTAGATGGTGTGACCTTATTGGGTCAAAATGGCACCATTTATCAAGATACTTACCATCCGCAAGTATTGGAAACTTTCAATAATTTGCACCCCACCAATGATTATTTGGTGAAATTCATTTGCCCAGAATTTACCAGCCTGTGTCCCATCACAGGGCAGCCTGATTTTGCGACCATTCATATTGCTTATGTGCCCAATGAAAAAATGGTTGAGAGCAAATCTTTAAAATTGTATTTATTCAGTTTTCGTAACCAAGGTGATTTTCATGAGGATTGTGTCAACATCATCATGAAAGATTTGGTGGCGTTGATGCAACCTAAATACCTTGAAGTCACTGGTGTGTTTACCCCTAGAGGAGGCATTGCCATTCATCCATTTGCCAACTATGCCCAAGTGGGCACCGTTTGGGAAAGCCGCGCAGCGGATCGATTATTAAGCCAAGCATTTAACGCTTCTGCTTCTTACTAAGGATGGTGACATGAAAGCGTTAAATTTAAGTCGCGATCAATATCGTAAGGCATTATTGTGGCTGTCGTTTTGGCATATCATCGTCATTACTGTGAGCAATTACTTGGTGCAGTTCCCATTTAGCATTGGGTTTATTGATAGCACATGGGGTGCATTTACGTTTCCTTTTATCTTTATTACGACAGATTTGACGGTGCGTATTTTTGGCACAAGTTTGGCTCGGCGAATTATTTTTTGTGTGATGATGCCTGCATTGTTGATTTCCTATGTTTTATCTGTCTTGTGGCAACAAGGGCAGTGGCAAGGCATGGCTTCTTTGGTGCAGTTGAATATTTTTGTCGCCCGCATTGCTTTGGCTAGTTTTGCGGCTTATGTGGTTGGGCAATTAATGGACATTACGGTGTTTAATCGCTTGCGCCAAATGGCACAGTGGTGGGTGGCACCATTTGCAGCGGCGATTGTGGGCAATGCAATTGATACCTTGGTGTTTTTTGCCGTGGCATTTTACCAAAGCCCAGATGCCTTTATGGCGGCGATGTGGCCTAAAATTGCTTTGGTGGATTATGGGGTCAAAATTTTGATTTGCAGTTTGTTTTTCTTGCCACTTTATGGGGTATTGTTGGGCTTTTTGCAAAAGAAATTATTAAAAGTGGATTTGTCTGTCAAAAAACGACAAGCACATTAGCATTGATTGTGAATAATAGTAAAAACCTACTCATTTGGTGTTCATGAGTAGGTTTTTATTGTTTTTAGCCAATTGCCACCCTGAGAAATACATACATTAATAGTGTGTGAGGAAATAAGGCAAGTGCGAATAGGCCCAATAAGATACTGAGAGCATTATATAAAGTGCTTCTTTTTTCAGGAACTTCACCATATTGATTGGCTTGTGTTTGGCTTGCGACAATCAATAAGGGCATGCTCAATATTGGTAATACTAAAAATAAAGCAAAGATACCATGCCAATTAAGATCATGTAGGCGAAATAAAGTGCCTCTGATATTGACAATCAGGGCAATACCACCGATGGCTAATGCCACAATGGATACTATTTTTTGAGTCATGGGTTGATGCGGCTCTATAAAGCCGCTAAAAATGCCCAATGGTATGAGTGAGATGGAGAAAAAGAGCAAAATGTAAAAGATGGACAGGCAATTTAAATAGCTTAAACGGTTATATCGCGACGAAGCCTTTTGTTGTTTAGCTGCGGTTGGCTTTTGTGTGTTGTTATTGTGGCTATTGGTTGCAATGTTCATATCTTCAATTATGCTGTGTATACCAATATTGTGTAATGCTTGTTGGTATTTGAATGCTTCTTCTTCTGAGATCTCCTTTTTGATGGTGAGGGAGCTTAGTTGGGTGAATACAATTTCTAAATGATGATCGCTCAGTTTTAAACGCTCTTTGGCGATTGCAATGGTGTTAGCTAAATCAAAGCCAGGTAATAGTTTTCCAGTGAGAATGAGTTGTTTATCTTTATTCATGACGTATATCTAATGACAATGTATTTATTAAATATACACCAAATGTGAGTTAATAAGTAGTTCATGGTATTTAGGAATGCAGTCATTTGTAGGCGATATTTTGTGATAGCAAAAATTTGCTTAGGGTCTGTTGAACATTTGAATAGGTTGGACAGAGAGCGTTAAAATATTATCTCCAAACAATCCTTTAAGTGCCCTCTATCCATGCTAAAGACCATCATTACTAAAGAAAATGGCAAAAGCTAAAGCCTATTCTCCTTGATTTAAATGTTTATGACAAACCCAATTTAAAACAAATTTTTCTAGGAATTGTTTATCGCCTTATTACAGGCTGTCCTTGGCGATATATACCTAGTTGCTATGGCAAGGCCAATACCGTATTTAAAACCTTTCGGCGATGGTCGGCATCTAATAAATTTAATCAATTATTCAAACGATTAATTGAAGACCCTGATATGGAGTGGATTTCAATTGATGCTACGCATATACGAGCTCATCAAAGTAGTGCTGGTGCAGCGGGTGGTGAGGATCAATGCATTTCCAAAAGTGTGGGTGGCAACAGCACTAAAATACACTTGATTACAGATGCACATGGTAATCCGATTGATTTTATTATAGGAAATGGAACCACCCATGATATTAAATTTGCCCCTGAATTATTGGCACTAGTAGATTTAAAGGACACGGAATTCTTAAATGCAGATAAAGGTTATGATTCTGAAGAATTTAGGGAACTCATTCATTCACTAGGAATACATGCAAATATCCCACGCAAAAAGAATGCTAAAGTTAGT
>JASLDB010000101.1 GCA_030151665.1 Neisseriaceae bacterium | reverse complement strand
GGTGCTGCACAACATGTTCGTGATGTTCGCATTACCCAAATCTATGAAGGTACGAATGGTGTACAAGCATTGGATTTAATAGGTCGCAAAACAGCAGCCAATGGTGGTATGGTTGCCAAAGCATTGATTGCAGAAGGCAAACGCATTGCTGCAAAATTAGAAGCATTGAACAATGCTTTGGGCCATCAGTTGAATGAAGCTTTGGTCTTGGCAGAAAAATCGGTGGATTATGTGGTGAATGAATTTGTCCAAAATCGCCCAGACCATGCGGCGACAGGTAGTTTGGCATATTTGATGCAAATGGGCACAACGATTGGTGCAGTGGAAATGGCACGTGCTTATTTGGTAAGCAATGAAGCGTTAAAAGACATTGATAACGCCATGTTGTCAGAAGCATTTTACGAAGCGAAAAAACGCCAAACAGCCGTTTTCTTTAATCATGTTTTACCAAACGTTCAAACCTATTCATACCAATTGTTAGCGGGTGCAGACAGTATTTTATCTGTTCCGTTTGCTGATTACAGCTTGTAATAGTATTGATAGAGCATGAAAGCTGCCCATTGGGCAGCTTTTTTTATGGGTATTCATGGGTAATGTGACTCTTTATTTTGCAATGCAAAATAACAGAAGACTTAAGACAACAATTTGATGTTAATTATATTGGGCTCTTTTTTATTGGGTAGTAGAAGGCTTTTTTGCTAGTGAAATTCACTGGATAGTCAAAAAAATTTGGTAAAAATATCTATTAATATTGAGATGGTTATTGTTGTTTGAATTGATTGGTGATTGGAACGTTAAATTTATTAGTGAGTTATTAAAAGTATTTTTCCAAAATGAGAATTAAAACAGTGCATGCACAGACAAAAAAATGTGCATCCACTGCCAAGTCAAATGGTTAAAAATTATCAATACTGAATGCATCTTAGACAAAGAAAACCACAAAGGAGAGTCAAGATGCAAAATAACCATGTCTCAATCGACCCGATTACCTTATCAGTGGTGCGCGGTGCTTTGGAAACTGCTCAGCGAGAAATGACACTCACCTTAGAAAAAACAGGTCGCTCGAGTGTTTTTAATTTGGCACATGATTACAGTAATGCTTTGTTTGACCATCTGCCAGAGATGATTTTACAAGGTCAGGACATTCCCATTCATTTGGGTTCATTAATGCCAGCCATGAAGGCAGTGGCATCTTACTTTGGTGATGATATTCACGAAGGTGATGTCATTTATCACAATGACCCTGTGTATCAAGGTAGTCACATTCTTGATTGTTGTATGTATAAACCTATTTTTTATCAGGGTGAGTTGGTCTTTTGGGCTGTTTGTAAAGGGCATTTAACGGATATTGGTGGGCCAGTACCTGCTGGCTACAATCCTGATGCCAAAGAGTTATATGCTGAAGGTCTGCGTATTCCACCAGTTAAATTATGGGATAGAGGGGAACGTCGTGAGGATGTTATCAACCTTTTATTATGCAATATGCGATCAAGACGTAACCAAGAAGGCGATTTAAATGCGCAATTTGGTGCATGTCGAGTGGGTGAGCGTAATTTACTGGCATTATTAGACAAATATGGTGTTCAAACGGTACAAGCGGCCATTGCAGAATTGAAAGACATGGCTGATCAGCACATGCGACATTTGATTCAATCTATTCCCGATGGAAATTACCATGGGGAAGCCGTATTGGAAGATGCTGGGCATGGTTTTGGTGAGATGACCATTACCGCTGATATTACTATTAAGGATGATAGCGTACATATTGAGATTAATAGCCCACCACAGATTCCTTATTTTATTAATTCGTATGCAGGCAATTCCATGTCTGGTGTGTATCTAGGCTTGATGATGTTTGCGCAAGTGCCGCCGCCTTACAATGCAGGATTGTATCGCTGTGTGAGTGTGGACTTAGGACAAAAGGGCACATTGTGTAATGCTCAAGAACCTGCGCCACATGTTAACTGCACCACAACGCCGATGGAAACCTTAACTGATGCTGTACGCACTGCTTTTGAATCGGCAGCACCTGAGCGGGTGAGTGCATCTTGGGGACATGCTTCAGGGATTAATATTGCCGGTATTGATCCTCGAACAGGTGAACAATATGTCACCATGGTTTTGGCATCTATTATTTCAGGAGCCGGTGCAACACAGTATATGGATGGATGGCATGCTTGTGGTCCATTGTGTTGTTTTGGGGCATTGAGTTCAGGGGATATTGAATTACTGGAATATCAATACCCAATTATTATTCACCGTTATGGTTTGGCAACTGACAGTGGAGGGGCTGGGCATTATCGTGGTGGACTGGGTACGATTTGGGAAGTGGAGCCTATCAATCATGAGATGACAGTGATTGCATTTGGTGAAGGCAGACAAATGACAACTATGGGGGCAGCAGGAGCCATTGATCGCTTGCCTGAGCGAAAACTAGGTAAATTAGAAGTGGATAATTTAGATGGGAAAACAACGGTGTATCGAAAAAACACCATGATTAATATTCAAGGTGGTGAGCGTGCACGCAATAGCAACCCAGGTGGTGGTGGTTATGGCGACCCAATGACAAGACCTATTCTTGCTGTGGTCAAAGATGTTGAACAAGGCATTGTTTCACGTGAAGCAGCAGTAACAGAGTATGGCGTGGTACTGGTTGGCAATAGTTTTGTGGTTGATGAAGCAGCAACAGCACTTTATCGCCAACAAGCGAAGCAATAAAGGGAGAATAAGATGAGCATGAAAAATCGTTTTCGTTTGGGCGTGGATGCAGGCGGTACATTTACTGATTTTGTATTGGCAGAAGACAATGGAAAAATCCATTTGTTTAAAAGTCCATCAACACCAGAGGATGGTACGCAAGCCATTGCTCATGGCTTAGCGCAAATGTCAGAAAAACTGGGCTTAAGCATTGAGGAAATTGTACAAAACTGTGATTTGTGTATCAATGGAACCACTGTGGCATTGAATGCATTGATTCAATTAAAGGGTGTCAAAGTAGGTTTGTTGTGTACTGCAGGCCATGAGGATAGTATCGAAATTCGCTTGGGGCATAAAGAGGAAGGGTATCGATATGACGCGACTTATCCACCAGCACCACAATTGGTACCACGCGAGTTGCGTTGCCCAGTACGTGGTCGGATTTTGGCAGATGGTCAAGAGCATGAGCCATTGAATGAGCAAGATATTTTAGATGCAATTGCCGTCTTTAAAGCTGCTAAGGTCGAAGCAATTGCCATTTCTTTTGTTTGGTCAATTTGTAATCCCGAGCATGAAGAGCGTGCTAAGGCGCTTATTGAACAGTATTTACCAGATGTCTTTGTGTGTACAGGCACGGAGGTATACCCTCAAATTCGTGAATACACCCGCACATCAACGACAATTGTGAATGCTTATTTAAGCCCAGTAATGGCAGCGTATGTGGCTAAAATTGATCAGTTTTTCCAAGATTTGGGCGCAAATCAACCCGTTCGTTATTTTCAATCCAATGGTGGTTTGGCCGTTGGCAATATTATGCGTGATAGGGCCGTTAATGCAATTAATTCAGGTCCAGCTTCTGCTCCTTTAGCAGGTTTGTATATTGCACAACCGTTTGGTATTGATAATGTTATTACGGTAGACATGGGTGGAACATCTTTTGATATTACGATGGCCAAATCGGGTCAAACCAGTTTGAACCGAGATATTGATTTTTTGCGTAATCGCATTGGTGTGCCCATGATTCATGTGGAAACCTTAGGGGCAGGAGGTGGTTCGATTGCCCATATTAATACATTTGGTATGTTAGAAGTTGGGCCTCAAAGTGCAGGTGCAACACCAGGACCAGCTTGTTATGGAAAAGGTGGTATTTTGCCCACTGTGACCGATGCCAATTTGGCATTGGGTTATTTGCGGCCTAATGCTGTGTTGGGTAAGAGTGTCAGTTTGAATTACCCTAAAGCTCAGGCTGCGATTATGGAGAAAATTGCTCAGCCATTAAATATTAGTTTTGAGCATGCTGCCATGGGCATTAGTGCCATTGTTAATCAAAACATGGCCAATGGTATTCGCCGTATTACCATTGAGCAAGGCTATGATCCACGTGATTTTGCTTTGGTATGTGCAGGTGGTGCTGCGGGTATGCACATTATTGCATTGGCTGAAGAAATGGGTATTCATCAAGTTCTCGTTCCTAAATTTGCTTCATGCTTATGCGCCTTTGGGCAAATTATTTCAGATGTGAAATATAATTTTTTGGCGACAGAAACATTGCATATTCGTGCTGGTGCAGATTTTGATTCATTAAATAAACAATTCACACAGTTAACTGAGCAAGGTTTACTTCGTTTACGCAATGATGGGTTTCATGATAATGAGATTGTGATTGAACGCAGTATGGAAATGCGCTATGTCGGTCAGATTCATGAATGTACGGTGAGTATTCCGAATGGTTTAATTGATGATGCGATGGCCCAAACCATCTTGAAAGCATTTCATGAGCGACATGAAGCTTTGTTTACTTATGCAGAACCAGACAATCCTGTGGAATTGGTCAATATTGAGATCACCATTCGTGGTCAAGTGAGTAAGCCTAAGCTACCCCATATTGCCAATGGTACAGGGGATATTCATGATGCGAGAATGGGGGAGCGAGAAATGGTCTTTACTGAGGCTTGCCAATGGCAAAGTACACCCATATTTGATGGATCACGTCTGGGTGCTGGAGATATTGTGATGGGGCCTGCTTTGATTGAAGAACCAACAACTTCGATTGTCATTAAGCCAGGTTGGCAAGCTTTATTACATGAATCAGGGACTTATCTATTGACGAAATTGTAAATTCTTTATATAAATCACTTTAATAGCGTGTCGTTCTCAATACTTCCGACTGGGCGATACGCTTTTTTTATGCAATTGCCGTCTAGATCAAATAATATATAGAGGAGAGGCGTGATGGCATTTCAGTTCTCAACCAAACAGACCATGCCATTGTTGCGTCAGCAAGTGTGGCAAGATGCTGTGGCATCTGTGTATTTTCAGCTGCAAGTTGGTTTTCGACAGCCTGAGCAATTCCATGGTGATTTGGCCAGTTGGCGTTTGGGCGACTTATCTTTGTCTTATCTATCATCAAGTGCAGCACAATATCAGCGACTAAAACAGCATTTGTCTTATTTACCCAGCGATGAGGCATTTTTAATCACGGTGCCCATGCAAAGTAAGGTTGATTTTTCCCAGTTAGGGCGTGACAGTGTTTGTGCGGTTGGTGAAATTTTATTTGAATTATCTCATGAGCCTTATCAGTTTTGTCATAGTAATAGTAATCGACTGTGGGTGTTAAAAGTACCTCATAAAATGATGAGGCAATATAGTTATGCACCAGAACGCTATGGTGGGTTACATTTTGATGGGCGAGAGGGCATGGGCTATTTGTTCTCACAATTATTGTGTTTAACCGGCGAGCAATTGCGACGTGGCACTTTATTGCAAGGCTTAGATGCTTTGGGGCAACAATTATTACAATTGTTTTCTCATGTTTTACAAGGTGATAATCGTATTTTACAAGCGACAGATTCAACGATTCAAACTGCTCATTTGCGACGAATAGAGCAATATGTTCGTTTGCATTTGCATCACAATGATTTATGTCCACAGTTGGTGGCGGATGCTTGTCAGATTTCTATTCGCTATTTACATACCTTATTCAAAGAAACCAATCATACTTTTGGTCAATGGTTGATGCAGTTGCGTTTAGATGGTGCACATGAATATTTAATTCAAAATGGACACAAACAATCTTTGGCACATGTGGCTTATCAATGGGGTTTTGCAGATCAAGCCCATTTTTCTAGGCGTTTTAAAAGTCATTTTGGTTATTCGCCCAAGCAGCTTTTATTGGGGAAAGATATTTGAATAATAAAATATATGTATTTAAAAAAAGCTTTAATGCGCTAATGGCCTGAGAAGTCATGATTGGCATCAAAGGTGGTGGATTAGGGCTTGGCAGCAATTGTGGATAATGCTATTGTGATAATGTGACAGATGTCATATTTTTGCGATGAATTTGTCACAAAACTGTCATTTACTTATCGTACACTTTTTCTTTTGAAAGATTTGTGATTTACCATGTCAGCCAAAGCCATTTTTTCTAGTCACAGTTTGGGGTTTTATTTAAAAGAAAAGCGAACCATGCTTAAGCCCCAAGATGTTGGTTTACCTGTTGTCGATAATCGACGCACAGATGGGCTACGTCAAGATGAAGTGGCGGTTTTGAGTGGGGTTAGTACAAAGTGGCTGCGTGATTTGGAAAGTGATGTATTGCAGTTAAAGCAGTTTGATGGCTTGGAACGAGTATTGCGAACCCTTCGATTTAATCCAAGTGAACAAAAAAAACTCATGCAGTTAGCAGGATGGCAGCCAGAGCCCCAATATGTTTTGCCCACCAAAGAAGCTTCAGAGCAATTGCAGCGTGTGGTGAATCAGTTAAAATACCCGACATTTGTTGTCAATGCTATTTGGCAGCGTGTGTGCTGGAATAAGGGAGCAGAGCAACTGTTTAGCCATTGGTTGGGTAAGCAAGCGCATTATGAGAATTTAATGGATTATTTGTTATTTGATCCACAAAGTCGACAATTTATGCTCAATTGGGAAGCGGATATGCCGTCGTGGATTGCCGCATTTCATCAAGCAGTCATGAGCCATTGTGGTAACAAGAAGGTTTGTACTGAAATCGAAGAGCGTTTGGCCAGGAGCACCATTTTGGCTGAGAACTGGCCCAATGATATTGGACAAAATGAAGTGGGTTTACCGGCAAAGCCGTATTGGTTCTTACATCCTAGTAAAGGCGCTAAGTCTTATACCCCTTTGGGCATGAAAGTACATAACCAAGATGATTGGCACATGGTGGTTTGGATGCCTGAAAAAAATGGCGATTAACTCAAATTTACATATTAACCCCTTGGTTTTCTAATACCATTGGCTACAATGGCGCAAATCTTTTTGTTTTTTAACGTTTTTTGAAAGCTTATTGTGACACCTCACCCGTCTGTTGGTAGCCCCATGTTCTATGGGGTATTTTTTGTTGCTGTTATTATTATGATTGCCATTGATATGCTGTCCTTGAAAAAACAAGGAACACACAAGGTTTCTGCCAAGGAAGCTTTGTTATGGTCTTTGGTTTGGATTAGCATTTCATGTGCATTTGCTGGTTGGTTGTATTGGGAATTGGCTGGTAATCCAGCGTATGGTCCATTGGTTGCCAAAGAAAAAGTGATGGAATACTTCACTGGCTATGTGTTGGAAAAATCATTGGCTGTGGATAATATTTTTGTGTTTTTGATGATTTTCGCTGCGTTTAAAGTGCCTCAAGAATACCAACATCGTGTGCTATTGTATGGTGTATTTGGTGCCATTGTTTTGCGGACGATTATGGTTGGCATTGGTGCGGCTTTGGTGTCTCAGTTTGAATGGGTACTGTATATTTTCGGTGCGTTTTTGGTGTACACCGGTATTCACATGCTTAAGCCTGAAAAAGAAGGCGAAGAGAAGAATATTGCCGATAGCAAGATGGTGCGCTTTATCCGCAAAGTAATGCCGTTTAGCCAAGATTTTCATCACGAAAAATTCTTCACCTTGGAAAATGGTAAGCGTGTGGCAACACCGATGCTATTGGTGTTGGTGATGATTGAATTAAGTGATGTGATTTTTGCTGTGGACAGCATTCCTGCTATTTTCGCCGTGACCACCGATCCTTTTATTATTTTGACTTCCAATATTTTTGCGATTTTGGGCTTGCGTGCCATGTATTTCTTATTCGCGGATGCTGCGGATCGTTTTGTGTTCTTAAAGTATGGCTTGGCGGTGGTGTTGAGCTTTATTGGTGTCAAAATGTTGATCATGAAGTGGGTGCACATTCCCATTTCAATTTCATTATTGATTATTTTCACTGCGTTAATTACATCAGTGGTGATGTCTTTGTATGTGAGTCGTGATATTCGCAACCAAGCACAAAAATAAATAAATGATGATTGACAGCCCAGTGCCCACGCGCTGGGCTTTTTTGTGCGGGTTAAGAATGTTCGCAAGCGTAAAAAACGTAGCAATAGAATGAGAT
>JASLDB010000013.1 GCA_030151665.1 Neisseriaceae bacterium | reverse complement strand
GGTAGTTTATCTGATTACAGCTCACTCAATGCCTTGTTATACCACCTACAAAATCAAGGTATACAATCATTGTCGTGCAGTTTAAGTACCCATAGTCTCGCTGCACGCCATATCTCCTCATCTTTGGCACAAAACACCCATGAAGTTTTGCAATTTGCCAAAAAAACACCGAAAATTGATGCCATCTATGGTAGCAGCCTTGGTGGGTATTTGGCTTTGCAAGTTGCCAAAGCTTTGAATATTCCCAAAATCATTTTATTTTGCCCTGCTATTTATGGTGATGAAGCATGGCAAAAACCATATGGCTTAGATTTTAAAAACACCATTTCACAAGCATACTCTTATGAAAACAGTTGCCTATGGCCATTTTTGCAAGAGTACACAGGTGAATTGCTATTGGTTATGGGGGAATTTGATGGAATAAAAACCCATAATGGTCAAAGCCAAGGTTTCTTTGAGCACCAAGGAAAACAATTTTACTCACCCATTCCTGGTGATGTTCTGGGCAAATTGGATGAAATCATTGCCCAAAACCCGAAGATGCAAAAACTAACCATCCCCCATATTGATCACTACCTCACCCGTTTTTGTCGTGAAGATGAAAGCCTCTGGCTACGCAATCGTGTTGCTGATTTCATTTTATCTTAATAACACAAAATACAAAAAAGCTGCTTTGGTAAAAGCAGCTTTTTAATGTTATTTATTCAGATACTGACTTGGCCTTACCTTGCTTTAGCCAACGATACCCTGCCATTGCGTAGCCTGATAAGCTATAAACAAAGAAAAAGGCAAACAAGACAACCGAAGGCTTCATGGCAATTAATAAAATCACAATCATTGCCAATAACAAAACAGTGAATGGTACTTTGCGGCGCACATTCAACTCTTTAAAGCTCCAAAATTTCACTTGCGCTACCATGGTTAAGCCCGCAAACAAAGTCAACACAGCGTAAAATACACCAATATAGGGAATTTTTTCACCATAATCATGGTATACCCACACAAAGCCTGCCACCAATGCAGCAGCCGTTGGACTGGGGATGCCGATAAACCATTTTTTGTCTACCTTGCCAATCATCGTATTAAACAAAGCTAACCGCAAAGCAGCACAAGCACAGTAAATAAAGGCAATAGAATAGCCAATTTTACCAAATTGAAATAATTGCCACTTATAAGCAATCAGCGCTGGTGCCACACCAAAACTGACCATGTCAGCCAAACTATCCAATTGCTCACCAAAAGCACTTTGGCTATTGGTCAATCGTGCAACCCGACCATCCATGCCATCTAAAATCATGGAAATAAACACAGCGATAGCAGCCACCTCATAACGACTGTGTACTGTCGCCATAATAATGGCATAAAATGCGGCAAACAATGCTGCAATGGTAAAAGAATTAGGCAATAAATAAATACTGTTGTGACGAGGTTTATTGCTTGGCTCACACGTTTCGTCTAGAACCTGTTTTTCGTCTGTCATGGTTAAACATCTTTCTTTTCGTTTTTTATTGGGCTTTTTGCCAAAGCCAATGTGGTTAAGGCACTTCGCAAAGCGTCCACACCCAAATTATTAGCAATTGATAAATTCACTGCCACAGGTTCGCCATGGTTATTATCTAGTACCCCAGCCTCAATCGCCTCTTCTTCTGGCAATAAATCAATCTTGTTATACAACATCAATTGGGGCAAATCATCTGCACCAATTTCTTTGAGTACCTGATTAACATCATCAATTTGGCGCTCATGTTCAGGATGAGAACGGTCAACCACATGCAAAAGCACTGTGGCCATTTGTGTCTCTTCTAAAGTAGCATGAAAGGCCTCAACCAAACCATGCGGTAAATCACGCACAAAGCCCACAGTATCCGTCAAAATAACTTGGCACTCATGGGACAAAAATAATTTTCGCACCGTGGTGTCCAAAGTGGCAAATAATTGGTCTTTTGCCAAAACATCGGCTTTGGTTAAACGATTAAAAATACTGGATTTACCCACATTGGTATACCCAACCAAAGCAAATACCACCGTACCATTTTGATAGCGGTTTTTTCGTTGGGTATGGCGCTGTTTCTCAACTTTTTGCAATGCCTTTTTTAAGCGGGCGATCTTCAAGCTGATTAAGCGCCTATCCGTTTCTAATTGTGTTTCACCTGGTCCACGCAAACCAATACCACCGCGTTGGCTTTGTAAATGACCGTAACCGCGCACCAATCTGCTTGATAAATGATTTAATTGAGCCAACTCAACTTGCAATTTACCTTCTTGCGTTTTAGCACGTCGCGCAAAAATAGCCAAGATTAAACCCACACGGTCAATCACACGACATTGCAAAACACGCTCTAAGTTGCGCTCTTGAGTCGGTGTTAATTCATGGTTAACCACCACCAAATCAATTTCTTCTTGCTCCACCCGCTTGGCTACTTCTTCAGCCTTGCCCGTTCCAACGAACAAGGCGGTATGCGGTCGCTCACGTTGGCAACTAATGGTTTCAACCAATAAGCCATTGCTAGCATCCACTAATTCAGCCGCCTCAGCCAAGCCTGCTTGAAAATGACTTTGGCGCAATACTTTGCCCTCAAAGACACCAGAGGTAAAGTCCACGCCCAATAATAAAACACGCTCTAACTGAGTTTCAGTTAAATTTTCAAAATTTGTTTGATTCATGTGGCTACTTTATCACATTCTGACCATCAAACGAACATCCCAAGCACATAATGACTGGCTTCAATAAGATAAACTCCTGATTAAAAAATCATTTGTTACTATTGGCTGTCTAGCAAGCTTCCTCACACATGAGCACAATCACAACAATCAGTATCCAATTCAGGTTCAATTAAATTGCCTTCGCTGTATTCGTGTTCTGCTTTGCGCTCGGGCAAAATATCAATAACTTGGATTTGAATAAAGTCATTGCCAATGTTTTGGGCTGTTTGCATCTTACTTGATACAACTTTGCTGCCAAAAAAGAACATGACTCTTGTGAAGTCTTTGCTGCTGTGGTGAATGTTGGTTTGACTGCCTTTTGGTGTTGGGCTACCAAACTCAGTGAGCATTGTTTCATCTGCCCATATTTTAAATGTTGATTCGTTTGCCATTTGTTTTGTCCATAAAA
>JASLDB010000214.1 GCA_030151665.1 Neisseriaceae bacterium | reverse complement strand
TGCTTATACCCCACATACATTGTGTAGACACAATATTTACAATAGAGATAATCTAATCATTTTCAGTGATGATTAACTCTATTGATAAATTACATTCTCTAATCACGTAATCAATGCCTATTTATTATCAATCTAGGTGCGGCAAAGTTATCAAACACTTACTTAAAAGTATTAATTACTTAACCAGAATCAATCGGTAATCCACCATCAAAAATATTGATTTCTTTGTTATGATGCACATCTCAATCAGACAAAACAGGTATTGTATGGAAGTGAATGTGTATGTTGCCAGTGCGTTTAGCAAGCATGGGCAAGGTGGTAATAAAGCTGGGGTGGTATTGAATGAAAAAACCTTAAACACTCAGCAAAAAATGGCGATTGCCAAACACATGGGCTATGCTGAAACAGCTTTTGTTACATCATCCAACGTGGCTGATTTTCAATTGAGCTATTTCACGCCCAAAGACGAAGTCGATTTATGTGGGCATGCCACCATTGCTTCATTTGTGATCTTGATGCATTTAAAACAGTTGTCTAAAAGCCACTACACCATTGAAACCAATAGCGGTATCCTTGACATTACCATCGTGGGTGACAGTATTTTGATGGCGCAAAACAAGCCCATATTTTATGATGTGGTTGCCCCTTCTGAATTGATTGATTGTTTTGATATTACCGCTATTGACCCACAATATCCTATTCAGGTTGTATCAACTGGTTTAAAAGATATTTTAATTCCAATAAAAAGTGTCGAACAATTGCATGTTCTACAAGCTAATTTTGCCAACATTAAAAGCGTTAGCCAAGATTATGGTGTTATTGGTATGCACCTGTATGCCTTTGATGGTGAGCGCATCGTCTGCCGTAATTTTGCACCACTATATGATATTGATGAAGAAGCCGCCACTGGTACATCAAATGGTGCTTTGGCTTGTTACTTGTACAAAAAACGGGGCTTTAACCAAAAGAATTTTGTTTTTGAACAAGGTTATGCCTTGCAATCGCCATCTGAAATCTTGGTACATTTGGCATGTGATGACTTGAATAATATTGAAAAAGTGTCTGTTGGTGGCACAGGCTATTACTGTGAAAATCGACTGGTCAATCTGGATAACATCAACTAAGGCATTTACCAATAATCAGCACAGACACTAAACAAAAAGCCCAGAATAGCTAAGACTACGCTGGGTTTCATGCTGCTCTACATATCCGAAACGATCAACTTGCCGATGCACTCAATTGTCTTTTTGCCTCACCTACCACAAAAGCCACTGAATTAGCGATATTAAAACTGCGAATAAGATTGGACATGGGAATGGTTAAATGCTGATCAAATCGTGCCAAAATATCATGACTCAAGCCCACACTTTCTTTACCAAATACCAACCAATCACCATCTTGAAAAACATTGTCTAAATAAGATTTTTTTGCATGCGAGCTCATCAAGAAAACCCGTGATGTATCTGGAACCATATTGACCCATTCATCCACATTGGCATACTCAGTGACATCCAAGTGCACCCAATAATCTAAGCCTGATCGCTTGAGGTTTTTATCATTAATCAAAAAGCCCAATGGGTGAATTAAGTGTAATCGACTGGCCGTACCAACACATAATCTACCAATATTGCCTGTGTTATTGGGTATTTCAGGCTCAACCAGCACAATATTTAACATGGTATTCCTAATGGTGTTTCAATGCATTTTAAAAACCATGATTATTACATGTTACCGCCAAAACTGCTTATCTTTATAGGGTGTCACTTCCATGCGAATTAATTTAGCAATCAATAATAAAATACAACCAACGAGTAAGTACAGTAAATAGCTGTATTCATTACCATACAATCCATAAAACAATTGATTATCAACACGAATGCGGTCACATGTTCGGGTGATAATGGATTTTTGAAAAGTATAGTGTTGCCCATCTTGTAATAGATTGGCGGCTTCTGTTGGCAAGTAGCAAAAAGATTTTCCTGCAAAAATAGGATCCGACTGAAAAGTAATCCGACTATAACCATAATCGACTTCTTCAATATTAACGATTTGAAATTGTGAATCAAATGCTAAATTGACAAAACTAACCTTGGCTTCTCGGGTTTCTGGATAATTTAAAATACATAAACCGCCCACAAAAGCGATGACATAATACACTGCATTCAAATAATGATAAGGCTTGATTTTTTTGATGCGCCGAATAGGAGAGCGGACAATAATAATTAAAGCGGAAACTGTCGTACTGACCAATAAAATGGCCAACATAATGGGGAATAAAACAATCCCCCCTGGGTCTTTTACCACAGACAAATCATGATTCAAAGCAACAATAAAAACCGCCATAATGGTAAAAACCAATAGGATATTGTCGATTTTACGCATAAAAATAGGTAGGCAAGCCATTACAATGGGTATCAATAAAAACATCGCCATCAATAATACATTTACATCCATACCTAGCCCTATTCATGATATTCGGCTATTGTACCTATTTTAAACATTCACTCCAGCTTTTTTTAGAACATTACCATATTGAATTTTTATTTTCCATTTTATAACAATTAATTAATTCGTCTCATTTTGACAGCCATTTAGCAATATTCTTGCCAAAATAGCCCTAAATTTCATTCAATTGGCATCAATAAAGGTGGTCTATTTATCTTTTCTAAGAACAATATGGCTTTTTATCCAAAACCTTTGCTCAATGCTGAACCGCATTTTCAATATAAATTACGGCAACCTCCCCAAGACGCCTGACTTTTTCGATACTGATTTCAGTCCTACTAACCCAAAAGATGCCTATTGACCCTCTTTTTGAATCCAATCATTGCACCTGGCAAATTAATATCAAAATACCATTAATAATCAATCAATAATACATTTTAATTAACGTAACTTTACGGATAAATAGCTTAATTCAAGGCTTTATTCTCGGGGCAAAACTTGAATCTTTTGACTAGGCTGTGTTAGTTTAAAAAAGAACAAATCATTAACACCAATCAATATATATTTGTTTTGCTTAATTTTATTGCCATCTTCAATCTTATTGATTCACTTTATTAATATCATTCCTTTTTAAATTTACTGGATTGTGATGACCATCGCTAACTTAGCGATGTTGTCTTTTTATTGCCTTTTCAAATGAAACAAATAAGTAAATGAGGGGTCAATCAAGTTAAGCGAATATAAATCTAGCGATT
>JASLDB010000300.1 GCA_030151665.1 Neisseriaceae bacterium | reverse complement strand
CAATACTTTTGGGTTGCCAGCAACGATATCGCCACTTTCTAACCAGCCATCATTGCCTTGCATATCGGTCACAATGCCACCTGCTTCTTTTACAATCAAAGCACCTGCTGCAATGTCCCATGGTTTTAAATTGAATTCAAAAAAGCCATCTAAACGACCGCAAGCCAAGTTACATAAATCCAAAGCAGCAGAACCTTCACGGCGAGCGCCAGCTGTTTTTTCCAAGAATGAGCGTAGAATGCTTAAATAAGGTGTCATCATGCTTTGGTCAACCACTGGAAAGCCTGTGCCAATTAAGCATTCATTTAATTCAATACGAGAAGCAACACGGATACGGCGGTCATTTAACAACGCACCTTTGCCGCGAGAGGCCATAAACAATTCATTGCGTTCTGGTGCAAATACCAAAGCTTCGGTTAGAACGCCTTTGTGCATTAAGCCCATTGAAATTGCGTATTGTGTATGACCATGTAAATAGTTGGTGGTGCCATCTAGGGGATCAATAATCCATTCGTATTCGGCTTTGCTTGGGCCATGCTCGCCACTTTCTTCGGTGCGAATTTTGTGGTGTGGGTAAGCTTCTTTTAAAACATCCAAAATAATGTCTTCTGCTGCTTTATCTACTTCAGAAACAAAATCATTAAAGGCTTTGTTATTATAGCGAACGGCTTCTAAGTTATTTGAAGCACGAGTCATCATGCTACCCGCACGGCGTGCGGCTTTTAATGCGGTGTTTAATAAAGGGTTCATGTTTTTTCCAAAAAAATGCTTGGGCACCAGCCAGCTCATCGTTACAATAACGAGGCAAAATCGAATAGAATGAGTTAAAGAGCGATTTTGCTTGGATTGATACTTGGCTGAACGCTCAAATGGGTTCGGTCATCAAATCGTGCAAAATTAATGGCGTTATTATACCCACTATTTTGCCAAATTTCGAAGAAATCTTATATCTATGGATAAACCTGTTGTACCAGATTATTTAAGCAATATTACAGTGGTATTAAGTCGTACCAGCCACCCCAGTAATATTGGCTCAGCAGCCCGTGCGATGAAAACCATGGGCTTGACACAATTAACCTTGGTGTCACCTAATTTAATGGCAACACCCATGACAGAGGTGCCTCCTGTTTTTGATGAAAAAAATGCCGCAGCGTTCACCTTGCCAGATGAAAGTTTTATTTTGGCATCGGGGGCTCGTGATGTATTGGAAAATGCCAATATTGTGGCAACATTGGCAGAAGCTTTGGCACCAACCACACTGAGCTGTGCTTTAACCAGTCGCAAGCGAGAATTGACTGCACAATTAAAAACGCCACGTGAAACCATGCCTGAATTATTGGCAGCGGCGATGCGTGGTGAAAAAGTAGCATTGGTTTTTGGCAATGAAACATTTGGATTGAGCATTGATGAAGTGGTGCAATGCAATCGCTTGGTAACGATTAATGGCAATCCCAATTATTTCTCTTTGAATTTAGCACAAGCGGTTCAAGTGGTGTGTTATGAATTGTTTAGCCAAGTGGATGTGAGCATGGATTATTTAATGCATGACAGCAAACTGGCAACCCATGAGCAAGTTTTGGGCATGGTTAATCATATGCAAGAAGCGATGGATGCTATTGGCTTTTTTGAAAGAAGACAACCCGAAAGACTTATGCGCCGTTTGCATACCTTGTTTGATCGAGCGGGAGTGGAGCAAGAGGAAATTGATATCTTGCGTGGCTTTTTTAGTACTTTGCAAAAACACGTGAGCAAATAAACCATGCGTATTTGGTCATTGCACCCACAATATTTAGACAGCAAAGGCTTGGTGGCTCTGTGGCGAGAAACTTTGCTGGCTCGACATGTTTTGTTGGGTTTGACCAAGGGGTATCAAAATCATCCGCAATTGTCACGCTTTCGAGCCATGCCTTCTCCTGTGTCTTGGATAGATGCCTATTTGCAAGCCGTTTACCATGAGGCTTGTGAGCGAGGTTATCATTTTAATGCCAGTAAATTTGAGCACCTAGGTGATTATCCGCCTGAAAATAAAATGGTGGTCACTCAAGGTCAGGTGGCGTATGAATGGCAACACTTACAAAATAAACTGGCTATTCGCGATGAGCCACGGTGGATTTTGCAGCAAGAAATTCCATTGCCCATGGTTCACCCTGTTTTTAAGGTGGAAGCAGGGGGTATTGCTGATTGGGAAGTGGTTCATCCATAGGTATGGTGTTAAGAATCAATAAGGAGATGGTGTGAATTACGCTCAAGATGCATTGTGGTGGCGATTGAAAAATCAGCAAGTGCGCGATTTGGCGATGTTATTGACTGCGCCAGCTTTGTGGCACACTGGCCATGAACTGAGTATACAAACATTATTGGGTGATAATGGCTTTCGCTATTTATTGGCACTGGATGATGAGCCCAGCCCTTTAATGGCATATTTGCAACAAGATGCACCGTTTGCTTATCGTCTGGGTTTTTATGCGGAAAGTTTATTGGCATTTTGGTTTTCTCATGCACCTCATGCCAAGCTTTTTGGGCAAAATATTCAATACCAATGTCAACAAAGTAAAAATACTTTGGGGGCAATTGATTTTTTGGTGGCATTGCAAGATGCTATTTACCATGTTGAATTAACTTGTAAATATTACGGGCACCAAAGTGGTTTGGTCAGTCAATTGGTCGGGATGAACCCAAAAGATTCATTGTGCCAAAAGGCGGATAAGTTACAACAACAATTGTCTTTGAGTCAAAATGAAGATTTTCGCAGGCGATTATTGGTGTTGGCAAAATTACCAAATGATACCGTTATTCAACCCGTGTCAATCGTGCGGGGGATGTATTTTACGCCAAGTCAAGTGGTGGCGCACAATGATAGTTATGTGGATTTTAACCCATATGCTTGGCAAGGTGAGTGGGTGGAATCATTGTCACAATGGCAAATCCAATATCCAGTACAAGCTGATGAGCGCTGGATGTGGCTCAGTAAAGCACAATTATTGTCTGCGGTTCGGGTTGAAGAAGCAGCTTGTAAGGCGTTGGCTAATATTACTTGGCTAGGTGAGCCCGCTTGGTTGGTATCTTTGCAAAAACGACCCGATGGTTGTTGGCATGAAGCACAACGCTATATGGTCATGGGTGCATAATCAAAATGGACAGTATCAACCAATAGTCATGAAAATTACTTATTTTGCATGCTATTTTTTATTTATGTTTATTATTGACTATGTTACACTTGAAAATTAAATTTTTGCCCGCATTAATTGGGGTAATTCGATATTATAGGGGCTGATTGGGACTTTTTTCTCAATGGGCTTGTCAAGATTTAGTACTTAAAATTTAAAGTAAAAGGTTGGAATGTATGGACGTTAATGTGGAAATCTTAGAAGGCTTGGAACGTAAAATTACTTTAGCCTTGCCTTGGGAACAAATTAATGCACAAGTTGACGTGCGTTTGAAACAGGCTCAGAAAAAGGCCAAAGTTCAAGGTTTCCGTCCAGGTAAAGCACCATTGAAAATGGTTGAAAGCATGTACGGCGCTAGCACCCGTGATGAAGTATTGAATGAATTGGTACAAAAAGCTTACTTTGACGTGGTTGTAAACCAAAAAATCCGCACTGCAGGCTACCCACGCTTCAATGCTTTAGAGCAAGAACAACAAGACGACGAAACAGTATTCAAAGTTGATGCTTTGTTTGAAGTATACCCAGACGTTAAAGTTGGCGATATCGCAGCCCAAGAAGTAGAAAAAATTTCTGCTGTTGTGGGTGATGCTGAAATCGAAAAAACCATCGACATCTTGCGTCAACAACGCACCAAATTTGATTATGTTGACCGTGCTGCTCAAGATGGCGATCGCATTATCATTGATTTTGCTGGTACCATTGATGGCGTGGCTTTTGAAGGTGGTTCTTCTGAAAACTACCCATTTGTATTGGGTAAAGGTCAAATGTTGCCAGAATTCGAAGCTGGCTTGGTTGGCATGAAAGAAGGCGAAGT